>NZ_AEAA01000090.1:0-1772 GCF_000179335.1 Peptoniphilus sp. oral taxon 836 str. F0141 | reverse complement strand
AAAAAATACTTGACAGAAATGCAAGAGGGATATATAATAAAAAAGCTACTTCAAAAGTAGCCAAGAAACATGATAATTAAATAGTGTAAGAATAAATCACAAAGCAGTTCGAAAGAACAAAGAAACCAGAATTCGTAAATCAGAAATGATTTTTTGAGTTAGACAAATTTTTAATTGAGAGTTTGATCCTGGCTCAGGACGAACGCTGGCGGCGCGCTTAACACATGCAAGTCGAGCGATGAAATCTTAACAGAACCCTTCGGGGCGAAGATAAGACGGATTAGCGGCGGACGGGTGAGTAACACGTGAGTAACCTGCCTTTTACACAGGGATAGCCTCGGGAAACCGGGATTAAAACCTGATGAAACTATCAAATCACATGATTAAGAAAGTTAAAACTCCGGTGGTAAAAGATGGACTCGCGTCCCATTAGCTAGTTGGTGAAGGTAACGGCCCACCAAGGCAACGATGGGTAGCCGGCCTGAGAGGGTGAACGGCCACATTGGAACTGAGAAACGGTCCAAACTCCTACGGGAGGCAGCAGTGGGGAATATTGCACAATGGGGGAAACCCTGATGCAGCGACGCCGCGTGAGCGAAGAAGGCCTTCGGGTCGTAAAGCTCTTTTATATGGGAAGATAATGACGGTACCATAAGAAAAAGCCCCGGCTAACTACGTGCCAGCAGCCGCGGTAATACGTAGGGGGCTAGCGTTGTCCGGAATCACTGGGCGTAAAGGGTTCGCAGGCGGCAATGCAAGTCAGATGTAAAAGGCAAAGGCTCAACCTTTGTAAGCATCTGAAACTGTATAGCTTGAGAAGTGTAGAGGCAAGTGGAATTTTTAGTGTAGCGGTGAAATGCGTAGATATTAAAAAGAATACCGGTGGCGAAGGCGACTTGCTGGGCACAATCTGACGCTGAGGAACGAAAGCGTGGGGAGCAAACAGGATTAGATACCCTGGTAGTCCACGCCGTAAACGATGAGTGCTAGGTGTCGGTATAAATCGGTGCCGCAGTTAACACAATAAGCACTCCGCCTGGGGAGTACGTGCGCAAGCATGAAACTCAAAGGAATTGACGGGGACCCGCACAAGCAGCGGAGCATGTGGTTTAATTCGAAGCAACGCGAAGAACCTTACCAGGGCTTGACATATAAGAGACGAACTTAGAGATAAGTTTTCTTCTTCGGAAGCCCTTATACAGGTGGTGCATGGTTGTCGTCAGCTCGTGTCGTGAGATGTTGGGTTAAGTCCCGCAACGAGCGCAACCCTTATTACTAGTTACCAGCATTTCGGATGGGGACTCTAGAAAGACTGCCGATGATAAATCGGAGGAAGGTGGGGATGACGTCAAATCATCATGCCCTATATGCCCTGGGCAACACACGTGCTACAATGGCCGTAACAAAGAGAAGCGAAATCGCAAGGTCAAGCAAACCTCAAAAAGACGGTCTCAGTTCGGATTGTTCTCTGCAACTCGAGAACATGAAGTCGGAGTTGCTAGTAATCGCAGATCAGAATGCTGCGGTGAATGCGTTCCCGGGTCTTGTACACACCGCCCGTCACACCATGGGAGCTTGTAATACCCGAAGCCTGTGAGCTAACCGCAAGGAAGCAGCAGTCGAAGGTAGGACAAGTGACTGGGGTGAAGTCGTAACAAGGTAGCCGTATCGGAAGGTGCGGCTGGATCACCTCCTTTCTAAGGAGAAAACCAAAATCTTCCATAGTCCAAGGATTATGGAAGATGAGGAAAAACGAAATTATTCTTACACTA
>NZ_AEAA01000091.1:0-918 GCF_000179335.1 Peptoniphilus sp. oral taxon 836 str. F0141 | reverse complement strand
TTATAATAAAAATCCAAAAACTATATATATTGGAGGAGGCACTCCATCTTCAATTGGATGGAAAAGGCTTGAGAAGATTATTGATGAAGTATATAAGGATTATGGTTTTGCAGATGAATTTACAGTAGAATGTGGTAGAACTGATACTTTTTCTTCGGATTTATTAAGAATGTTAAAAGAAAAAGGAGTTGACAGAATTTCAATTAATCCTCAATCTTTTAATAAAGAAATTATAAGGAATTAAAATAGAGATAACACAAACTTTGATTTTTGGTATGAAGAAGCTAGAAATCACAATTTCAAATCAATAAATATGGACTTGATAGTTGGATTACCGGGAGAAAACAGGGATAGCATAATTAATTCAATAAAAAAAGATAATGATTTAGAACCTGATAATATTACTATCCACACCTTATCATTAAAAAAAGGTTCAAGACTATACGATGAAAATTTTATTAACGACAAGGATTATTGGGACGTTATGGAATTTTCAAAGAAATTTATGGAAGAAAATAATTATTTCCCATATTATTTATATAGGCAAAAAAGGATGGCACTTTCCGGAGAAAATATAGGATATGCAAAAAAAGGACATATTTGTAAGTATAATGTTATTTCCATGGAGGAAATTGAAGATATTTTAGGTTTTGGTATATCATCATCAAGTAAAATTATGGATAAAAATCATAATTTTAAGAGAACTTTCAATTATAAAAGTTTAAATGATTATATTAATAGAATTAATGATATAATTTTAATGAAATTGAGTTTAATAGAAAAAAAGGACGAGTAATTTGAAGTTAAGAGAAATTTTAAAAGACATAGAAATAATTGACATTAGAGGGAATATTGATTTAGATACAGAAATCTCTAATATGTCTTATAATAGTAAAAATATTGAAGCTAGTGGGCTTT
>NZ_AEAA01000092.1:0-1112 GCF_000179335.1 Peptoniphilus sp. oral taxon 836 str. F0141 | reverse complement strand
CATAAGTTTTAGACGATTTTCCCAATCAATTTTTATATTTACACTTTTTTTCGATGTATCAGAAATTTCAATATATTCCTTGCCACTTGGTTTGTAAAAGTTACAAGGAGAATTATCTACTGTGAAAATATCTCCTTTGACATTATTTGTTCCCAAAAAACATGGCTCATCAACTAATTTTGCATAAATATGGTTATTTATATTTCTGATGTGGTCTATATCCACTATATAGTCCTTTAAGTAGGGTGAGTCTATATAAATTTTTCCCATAAAAACCTCCTGAAATATTTTAACATATTTACTTAAATATGAATATAAAGACTTGAATTATGGCAATTTGTTGAGAAAAATAATATAATAATTTATATGATTATGTATCTTTTAATAGTGATTAGTGCAATTATTTTAGGAATTTTTAGCAAAAATCTATACATATATTTTATTATAAGTCCCTTAATTCTTTTTATTAAGGAAAATAAAATTAAATATTTATATATCTTATTTATTTTAGTGCTTGTAAGTACAGCCCTTAGAAAACCAGCGGATGTAAATTTTTACGGTAATATTCTCGGCAAGGTTATTTCAACAAAAGAGGACAGATTTGTAGTAAAAACACATAAGATAAATAATAAAAAATCAAGAAAAATATAGTTTTTTATGGTAAGGAAAAAAATGGGAGATTGGTTTCTATTGACGGAGTTTTTAAAAGACCCTTGGGTCAAATGAATCGAGGCAATTTTAACAAGAGATTAAACTATCTTTCTGAGAATATAAACTATATTGGACAAATGTATCATAAAGATGTTTTAAAAGAGGGAGATTTGATTTCTACATTTGTCTATAATTTTCGGGAAAAATTAAAAGATAATATATATGAGAATCTCCCCAAAAAAGAAGCAGGTATATTATCCTCAATTTTATTATCTGATAGGGCATATTTAGATGAAGATGACTTAGATAATTTTTCCTATTTAGGTATCAACCACATATTAGCATTATCAGGATTTCATATAGCCATACTTGCAATTTTTCTAGAGAAAATATTTTTAAAATTATCTTCTTCAAAAAAATTAAGCGATTTTCTGAGCCTCTTTCTTATAGGATTTTATATA
>NZ_AEAA01000093.1:0-1172 GCF_000179335.1 Peptoniphilus sp. oral taxon 836 str. F0141 | reverse complement strand
AAAAGATTTGATAGATTTTGACAAGGAGCTTCAAAGACTAGAAAAAGAATTAAAGGATGCTCAATCTGAAATGAAAAGGGCACAAGGAAAGTTAAATAATAAAGGCTTTGTTGAAAAAGCACCTCAAAAATTAGTTGATGAAGAAAAAGCTAAGATTGAAAAATATTCACAAATAATTAAGAAAATTGAGGAAAATATAGGACAGATTAAAAATAGATGATATATAAAGAGCTCATTGATAACATAGAAAATAGGGTAGGTAAATTTAAGTCTAAGGGAAACATCAGAATGATAAAAATTCTTGAGCATTTTGATAATCCTTGTGATTCTATGAAATTTATTCATATTGCAGGAACAAATGGCAAGGGTTCCACATCCTATTTTTTATATGAAATTTTAAAATCTAAGTTCAAGGTGGGGTTATATACCTCACCTGGGCTAACTTCATATAGGGATAGAATTGTTGTAGGAGATTTACGAATTTCTCAGAGTGAATTTCTAAGCATTGGTGAAGAAATCTTAGAAAAAGAAAAGTTAATACTTGACCGATATGGAGAACTTAATAAGTTTGAATTTTTGACAACAATTGCTTTTATTTACTTCAAAAGAAAAAATTGCCAGCTTGTAGTTTTAGAGGTTGGAATGGGTGGACGTTGTGATTCCACAAATATTATTAAAGCTGAAAATAAATTAATATCTATAATTACATCAATCTCTTATGACCATATGCAATACTTAGGAAATACTATTGAAGAAATATCTTCAGAAAAAGCTGGAATAATTTGCCAAAATGCTATAGTTGTAACATCAAATAAGGACAAAAAAATCCTAAAAGTTTTGCAAGATGAATGTAAGAAAAAAAATGCAAGTATATATTATTCAAAAGACTTATGTGTAAAAATTTTAAAATCTGATTTGCAAGGGTCGAAATTTATTTTAAATTTAGAAAAAAAAGACTACGAAATTTCTCTAGATCAAATTGGACTATATCAGATAGAAAATGCCATCCTATGCCTTTATAGTCTTTTTATTTTAATAAAAAAAGCTCTTATTGATTTTGATTTTACCAAGGCAACAAAATTAATAAAAGATGCTAAATGGAAGGGCAGAATGGATCTTGTAAGTAAAAATCCAAGAATCTTATTAGATGGAGCTCATAATATTGGTGGCAT
>NZ_AEAA01000094.1:0-639 GCF_000179335.1 Peptoniphilus sp. oral taxon 836 str. F0141 | reverse complement strand
TATGGCAAAGTAAAACAAGATGCCACAAAAGAAAATTCACAAGCCTCTGAAGGTGCAAACAAAGAAACAAATGCACAAGAAAAAAACGCTGAAAAAAATCAAAACAAAGGAAATAATAAGGCTTCACAAGAAAAGAAAAGTAAATAATCTTTTCTAAACTTAATAATTGCTGATTAATTTTAATCTGTAATATTAATGCTCTGATAAAATCAGGGCATTTTTTATTGGCAAAGAGAAAATGATAATAGAATTGGAGAAAATACATTTACTTTTGTTTATCTATATATTAACATGTTAAAAAGGAGGGTGATTATGCTAGAGATTAAAGATTTATATAAATCTTATGGAAATAAAAATATATTAAAAGGAATTAATTTAGAAGTTCTTGCTGGTGATATTTTTGCTTTTATCGGCAAGAATGGTGCTGGTAAAACGACTACTATTAAGTGTATTGTTGGGATTAATGATTTTGAAAAAGGCCAGATTAAGATTGATGGCATGGATGTTGTGAAAAACCCAATTGAATGTAAAAAAATAACAGCTTATATTCCTGACAATCCCGAACTTTATGAGTTTATGACAGGCATTAAGTACTTAAATTTTATTGCTTCTGTTTATGAGGTTGATATGGAAGAAGTC
>NZ_AEAA01000095.1:0-11358 GCF_000179335.1 Peptoniphilus sp. oral taxon 836 str. F0141 | reverse complement strand
ATACAAAGACAAAAAAGGAGTTTATGAAGAATATCAAAAGAAAAATATATTCACAAAAGACACATTCTATAACAAACATAAGAAAGATATAGACCAATATAAGGTAGTAAGAGAGAAATTAAAAAAACTCCTATCAGATAAGGAAAAACTAAGTCCTAAAAAATGGAATGAAGAAAAAAATCTTTTAATGGCAAATCTTGAAGAAATAAATAGAGAAAAAGACAAGATAAAAGATGAATACCAGGAAATTAATCATATAAAATATTCAGTAGATTTTGTAAACAAAGAACTTGGCATAGATTTATCCATAGAAATAGATAAGCTAATAAAACAAGGTGAAAAACCAAGTGTAATAGCACAGATTAAAAAATTCCAAGACCAAGTTATTAAAGATAATGAATACAGAGAAATGATGAAAAACAAGAAAATGGATCAAGAAAGATAAGACCTGGTAAAAATATCTTATCCAAGCTATAATATGACCAAACAACTAAAGGCAGATCTAGGAGGTAATAGAGATGAATAAAAGGCAAGAGCTAATAGATGAACTCATAAAAGCAGATCAAGATGGAACATACAAAACCTATAAAAGCACAGAAGAAATAAAAGCGATGAACAATGAAGAAATACAGATTATATATTCCAACATGAAAAACTATCTATCAGACAAAAGAACGCACATAAACTACTAAAGGTGGAAAGGCATTGTAAGCTATTTTAAAGTATAAAAGGTACAAATACCTAAGTAAGCTATAAAAACATCAAAATAAAGCATTCCACCACCAAGAACAATAAAATAAAAACAATCAAAGGGAAGTATAGAAAAATTAAAGCCTATACTTCCCTTTTTTTAATTCAAACAAAGGAGATAAAGCATGATAAACGAAGAAATAAGCAAAGAAGCAGGGCAAGCAGCACAAACCATAATATCATACACAATAAAGGCAGCAAAAGAATCAATTAAATTAGACAAAGAAATTAGAAAAAAGATGAATGATACTTTAGAAAAAGCAAATGGAAACCTAAAAAGCCTTATTGGCGATGAAATAAAAATAAAAGACCTCTACAAAAAAGGACAACTAGAAAATATAAGCATAGATCAAAGCAACCTCAAAGACTTAAGAAAAGAACTAAACAAACTTGGAGTAAGTTTCTCAGTAATGAAAAACAAAGAAAGCAAAAACTATGAAATATTCTTCCAAGCCAAAGACATAAAAGTAATGGAATATGCCTTTAAGCAAGTCATAGCCAAGGAAAATAAAAAAGAAAAAGAAAGTATCCTAAAACAAATAAAGAAATACAAAGACCTATCCAAGAACAAGGATAAGACAAAAGAAAAAGTCAAAAGAAAAGTAAAAGAAAAAGTAAAACCAAGTAAAAAAGATATGACCAGAGAAATCTAAGGGAGTAACGAAAAGTTACACCCTTAAATAACTAAAATAACAAGACTTCCGAAAATCGGAAATCAAGAATTCCGAAAATCGGAAATCAAGAATTTCGATTATCGAAAATCAAGAAAGGAGCAGATATGGCAACAAACAAAAGATATTATTGGATAAAATTAAAAAAAGAATTTTTTACAGACAAAATAAACAGAGGACATTGTCCTTAATGAGTCCAACCCATGTCCGACAAGAGATAGAGAAAGATATAGAGATAGATAAAGAGAGAGAGGGAGAGATAGAAAAGATTTAACATTTTTGGTATAATCACATTAATTAAACTAAATGTGTAATGATAAAATGAGCTTGTTTACCGTAAGCTGATTGTGATAAAAAGATTAAAACTCCCACCATTGGTGAAAGAGATAGAATAAAATAAAAAGAATCAGATTGGAGTGATTAGAATGGATAAAAAAGATTTAGATATTATAGGAGATGGTGAATATATAAAAATGCTTGAGAAAATAAAAAGATCATATACAAGCAGACAACTTAAAGCAGCAGTTTCGGTCAATTCTGAAATGCTAAAGTTTTATTATAGTTTAGGAGAAGAAATTATTAACTTAAAGGCAGAAAGCAGATGGGGAAGCGGATTCTATAAAAAATTAAGTTCGGATTTAAAAAATGAAATTCCCAATGTTAAAGGATTTTCTGTTACTAATTTAAAATATATGAAGAAATTTTATGAAATGTATTCGCCATTAAATCGTCCACAGCTTGTGGACGATTTACAAATATCTAAAGTCGGTGGAGATTTTAATATGATTTTTAGTATCCCATGGGGACATCAAAGATATATTATGGATAGATGTGAGGGAAATTTGAATAAAGCATTTTTCTTTATATCTAAAACATTAGAAAATAGCTGGAGTAGAGCGGTGCTTTTAAATTTCTTGGATACAGATCTATTTGAAAGACAAGGAAAAGCAATAACAAATTTCACAAATAATTTGCCTGCTACACAAAGTGATTTAGCCAATGAAATGACGAGAGATCCGTATAATTTTGACTTTATATCTATAAGGCAAAATTATGATGAAAAAGAATTGAAAGACGCTTTGATGGATAATATTCAAAAATTCTTATTGGAGCTAGGGACAGGTTTTTCGTTCGTGGGCAGAGAATATAGACTTGTAGTTGGAAATTCAGAAGAATTTATTGATATGTTATTCTACAACATTAAGCTACATTGCTATGTAGTTGTGGAGGTTAAAATTTCCGCATTTAAACCTGCGGATATAGGACAACTTGGAACCTATGTAACATCTGTAAACCATATATTAAAGGGAGATGGGGATAATCAAACAATAGGTCTTTTAATCTGTAAGACAAAGGATAATGTATTGGCAAAATATGCTTCTGAAAGCTCCAGAGAGCCTATTGGAATTTCAGAATATCATCTACAAAACTTAATTCCTGAAAGTTTAAAGGGAGCATTACCAACCATAGAAGAAATTGAAAACGAACTAAAATAAATTTTAAAAACATAATAAATGTACACAAGGCGGTAGAAGTAAAAACTATCGTCTTTTTTTATTTGAAGAAAGGTAGGAGAGCATGGCAGATAAAAGAATGTTTTCACTAAAGATAGTGGATAGCGACTTATTTTTGGATATGCCACTAAGTAGTCAATGTCTGTATTTTCATTTATCAATGCGAGCAGATGATGACGGTTTTGTAAATAACCCTAAGAAAATCATCAAGATTATCGGAGCAAATGAAGATGACCTAAAAATACTTATTGCCAAAGGCTTTGTGATAGTCTTTGATCAGGGAATTATCGTCATTACTCATTGGAAGATAAATAACTTTATTAGAAAAGACAGATATAAGCCAACAATGTATATCGATCAGAAACAGCAGCTTTATCAAACGGACAATGGAGCATATATTTCAGAAGAAAAAGTTGGTTGTCATCTGGTTAACCAAAGGTTGTCAAGTGGTCAACCCAGTATAGATAAGGGTAGATTAGATAAGGTTAGTATAGATAAGGGGAGAGAGGGAGAGATAGATAAAAAGTCCACCCCCATTTTTTATGGAGAATTCAAAAATGTAAGGTTAAGCAAAGAAGAATATAAGACCCTTAAAGAAAAATTAAACTCACACACAGAAATAATGATAAATAAACTATCAAGATACATGAAAAGTAGTGGCAAGACCTATCAAAACCACTATGCGACAATCTTAAAATGGTATGAAGAAGACAAAGAAAAACTAAGACATCAAGGAGGGAATAAAAAAATGAACTATGACGTAGGAGAATCTTTATAGGTAAAAAGAGGTGGAAAGGCATTATTAACGACTTTAAGTCTAAAAAGGTATCAAAGTATGCCAGAGATAATAAAAATGTAAATATGACACTTAAAAGGCGATTAGAAAATTAAAAATCTAATCGCCTTTTTTTTATTGTATGAAAGGATAAGCTATGACAAAAAGACAAACAAAATACATTGTAAAAAGAAATTATGATGATAGAAGAACAGATACGGACGCTTTTCTAAGACTAATAAAAAAATCAAGCAAATTAAATAATACTAATGAAATTGAGTATAACAAATATAATATTGATAGTAATAAAAAAGAGTGCTATAATAAAAATAGTTTTAGAGAAAGTTGTGTTATTTCCGAAAACTCAAATAAGGAGGAATAGGAAATGATACAAACAAATTCAAATCACTTTTCATTCAAAGCTGCAATTTATTGCAGACTATCTAAAGATGATGAGCAGAAAGGAGAGAGTGCCAGCATACAAAACCAAAAGGAACTTTTAGAAAACTATGTAAAATCAAGGGGTTGGAGTATTTACGATGTATATATAGATGATGGATATACTGGATTAAATACAAATAGACCATCATTTCAAAGACTAATTAGAGATATTGAAAATAAAAAAGTGGATATAGTAATCACTAAGGACTTATCAAGACTTGGAAGAAACTATTTGCAGACTGGGTACTATACAGAAAATTTCTTCCCAAAGAACAATGTCAGATATATAGCTTTAAATGATGGAGTAGATACCTTTCAAGAAAACAACGAAATAGTTCCTTTTAAAAATGTTTTAAACGAGTTTTATTCAAGAGATGTTTCTAAAAAGATGAAATCTGCCTATATGACAAGAGCAAGGCAAGGAAAATTTATTGGTTGTCTTGCTCCAATAGGATATAGGAAAGACAATGAAGATCCACATAAATTAGTAATCGATGATGAAACTTCATGGATTGTTGAAAAAATTTTTGATCTTGCTTTTAGTGGTTATGGAGTACAAGCAATTAGAAGAAGACTATTTGAAGAAAAAATACCTACACCTACCTGGTGGAATAGAAAAAAAGGACTTAGAAATAAAAAAACTAAGTTAGAAATGACCGTAGATGGTGGAGAGTATTGGTGGGACTGCACAACCCTAAAAGAAATTATTGAAAACCCAGTTTATATTGGTCATATTGCTAGTCAAAAAGTTAATTATAAATTCAAAGTAGGTTGGTTATCCGATAAACCCAAAGAGGAATGGATAATAGTAGAAAATACACACGAACCAATTATTTCTGAAGATATTTATAATATAGCAAATGAAAAATTAAAGAGCAGGAGAAGACCATTTAAAAATGGAGAAGAAAGTATATTTGCAGGAATTGTGAAATGTCCCGATTGTGGAAAATCTTTAAATCTTGGAAGAAACAAATCGAAAAAAAGAGAAAAGTTACTCACTTGTAACACTTATAGAAGATATGGAAAATCATTATGTAGTCAACATAGAATTTATTACGATACTCTTTATGAGATAGTGCTTAAGGATATTAGAAAAAATGCAGAAATAGCATTAAAAGATGAAAAAGAAATTATAAAAGCACTTGAAAAATCACGAGAAATTGATAATGAAGAAGAACAAAAATTTATTATGGATAAGATTTACGAAGATCAAATAAGAGTAGAAGACTTAACTAAAAAGATTGAAAGATTATATGATGACTGGCTAGACAATAAGATAAGTGAAAGTAACTTCCAAAAAATTCTTGAAAAATCACAAAACGAACAAGACTATCTTAACCAAAGAATAGAAGATAATCAAAAATTGATTGTTAAAGAAGATCTTGAAGATATTAATGTTAAAAAATGGATTGAACTCATAAAAAAACATAGGGATATAAAGAAGCTGGACAAAGAAACCTTAAACGAACTCATCTCAAAAATCTATGTTCACGAAAAAGAAGTAGTGAATGGAGAAATCACCCAAACAATTGATATTTACTACAATTTCATAGGAAATACAGACACACTACAAGTATTTTACAATCTCTAATTAGGCATAAAGCAGCTTATGGCTGGTGGAGGAATTGTGCTAATCGGTATCAAATTAATTCCACTACTTGCAAATGCTTTAAAATAGGAGAAAGTCTATGTTTGGTATCTTTGACAAGCTAACTGAATTTTTTAAGGATATGCTACTCGGAGGTATCAAAGCAAATCTTGAGTCCATGTTCTTAGATATAAATGACAAGGTAGGAGTTATTGCAACTGATGTTGGGAAAACACCAATGGGTTGGAATGGAGAAGTATATAACTTCATAAAAAACATTAATGATAATGTGATTGTTCCAATAGCAGGTCTTATCATAACAGCAGTTTTATGTATTGAACTCATAAATATGGTTATGCAAAAGAATAATATGCACGATACAGATACTTTTGAGTTTTTCAAATACATTATAAAGATGTTTATAGCAGTCTACCTTGCAAGCCATGCCTTTGAATTTTCAATGGCAGTCTTTGATGTGGCACAAAATCTTGTAAACAAAGCGGCAGGGGTAATCACTACTTCTGCCACTGTTTCAGGAGATCAGATAGTTGCAATGGTTGATACATTAAAAGAAAAAGATGTTGGTGCATTAATAATGATATTAGTTGAAACAAGCCTAGTGAGGATTGCAATTCAATGTATATCATTAACTATTACCTTAATAGTATATGGGCGTATGTTTGAAATATATGTCTACTCATCAGTATCATCTATACCATTTGCAACTATGGGAAATAAAGAATGGGGTCAGATTGGAACAAATTATATCAAGGGACTTTTTGCCTTGGGACTACAAGGTTTGTTTTTGATGGTATGTTTAGGTATCTACACCGTTTTAATAAGGACGGTACAGATTACAGATATTCACGCAAGCTTGTTTAGTATATTAGGATATGCTCTACTACTTGGACTTATGATGTTTAAGAGTGGAACAGTTGCAAAAAGTATTATGAATACGCACTAGGAGGAATAAATGTTAAAAAAGAAGAATTATGCTTTATTGGGACTTGGAATTTTATTGGGAGGAACTTATGAGATCTTAAAAGAGAGTAAAAGAAATGAAGAGATTAGAAATTTAAAGAGGAGAATAAATAGACTCGGAAGATGTCATAATGAATTTGTTATGTATCAAGGAGCATACAATGACAGAAATGAAGAAAAACAAGAAGAATTAGAAGAAAGAATTAGCTACCTAGAAGAAGAAACAACATCTAATTATGACCATATACTTGAACTTTCCAAAGAAGAAGTAGAGGGAGATTAAAATGGCGTATGTACCAATACCAAAAGATTTGGACAAGATTAAAACAAAGGTTGCCTTTAACTTAACTAAAAGACAACTTATAGGTTTTTCTGTGGCAGGACTAATTGGCATACCAACCTATTTATTTATGAAGAAATATCTACCTAATGATGTTTCAATCATTGTAATGCTAATAGTAACCCTGCCAATCTTTTTTATAACCTTATATGAAAAAGATACTTTAACTTTTGAAAAATATTTTAAATTTTTCTATCTTCATAAGTTTTATCAACCAACTAAGAGAATAAGAAAGGAGGCATACCTTGAAGCAAAGAAAAAAGCAAATCAGCGACTTAAATCTAAGGGAAAAACAATTAAAAAAAGACCGAAAGGAAGTAAGAAGGCTAAAAACAAAGAAAGATCCAAAAAATAGTCTTCTAAGTGTTCTTTTAAAGAAAGAGAAAAAGAGATTTACTGTTGAGGATACAATTCCATATATAAGAATGTTATCAGAGGGCATTTGCCAGTTAGATGAAAAAAATTATTCAAAGACAATTTCATTTCAAGATATAAATTACCAGTTGGCATTGGAAGAAGATAGAGATTTAATCTTTAACCAATTTGCCAACTTTTTAAATTCTTTTGATCCAAGTGTACACATCGAACTTTCGTATGTAAATCAATTAGGAAGAAATAGAGACCTACAAGATGCAATTAAAATTGCTGATAAGGGAGATTTCTATGACGATGTAAGAAAAGAGTTTAGGGAGATGTTAAATCTTCAACTTGCAAAGGGCAATAACGGACTTAAAAAGATGAAGTATATAACCTTTACCACAGAAGCCGATAACTTAGAGCAAGCAAGAGCAAAGTTAAATAGACTTGAAGTAGATATTTTTTCTAACTTTAAATCTATGGGAGTAAGAGCAGAGAGCCTTGATGGCGAAGAAAGACTAAGACTTGTTCACGATATGTTAAATCCAGACAAAAACTTTGATTTTTCATATAAGGATTTGAAGAAGAAAGAGTCTACAAAGTCACATATAACTCCCAATATCTTTAATTTTGCACCAGCAAACAATTTTAAGTTTGGTAAATATATTGGAGCAGTAAGCCATTTTCAAATACTTGCAAGTGAGTTGTCAGACAGAATGTTATCTGAGTTTTTAGATATTGATGACAATATTTATGTAGCATTTCATATAGATGTAGTTGAACAAGCAGAAGCTATTAAACTCATCAAGAGAAAAAATACAGACTTAGACAGAATGAAAATTGAAGAACAAAAGAAAGCTGTTCGTGCTGGATATGATATGGATATTATTCCTTCAGATATAAATACCTTTGGGGCTGATGTTAAGTCCATGTTATCTGACTTACAAAATAGAGATGAAAGGCTCTTTGTAGTTAGCATAGTAATGATGAATTTTGCTAGGACTAATCAAAAATTAGAAAACACAATTGCTCAAATTTCATCAATTGCAAACAGACATAATTGTCAGGTAAAAAGATTATCTCATCAACAAGAGCAAGGACTTGTTTCTGCCTTACCTCTAGGAGTTAATCAAGTCGAAATAAAAAGATTTTTAACTTCATCATCAACGGCAGTATTTATGCCTTTTACAACAGAAGAGCTATTTATTGATTCGGCAAATTCTTTGTACTATGGATTAAATGCCCTTAGCCAAAACTTGATTATGGCAGATAGGAAGAAACTAAAGAACCCTAACGGATTAATATTAGGAACACCAGGTTCTGGTAAATCTTTCTCAGCAAAGAGAGAGATGGCAAATGCAATTCTTGTCACAGATGATGATGTAATTATTTGTGATCCTGAGGGCGAGTATTCAAACCTTGTAAAACAATTTAATGGAGAAGTTATTAAAGTTTCAGCAAAGTCAAAGGACTATCTAAATCCACTAGATATAAATATGAACTATGGAGATGGGGACGCACCTTTAAAAGACAAGGCAAATTTCATAATGTCTATGCTTGAACTTGTAGTAGGAGGATCTGGTCTTACTGCTGCAGAAAAATCTGTTATAGATAGGTGCTTACCAAAGATATACCAAAAATATTTTGAAGATCCAAAACCAGAAAATATGCCAATATTAGGAGATTTATACGATATGCTCCTATCCCAAGAAGAGGGAGTTGGTAGAAAACTAGCAACAGAAATGGAAATTTATGTTAAAGGAAGTCTTAATGTATTTAATAATAGGTCAAATGTTGACCTAAATAGGCAATTGCTCTGTTTTGATATAAAAGAGCTAGGAACACAACTTAAAAAAATAGGTATGCTTGTAATTCAAGACCAGGTTTGGAACAAGGTTTCCCTAAATAGAGGAAGCAAGTCTACAAGATACTATATAGATGAGTTCCACCTTTTATTAAAAGATCCACAAACTGCTTCATATTCAGTAGAAATCTGGAAAAGATTTAGAAAGTGGGGCGGTATTCCAACAGGTATAACTCAAAACGTAAAAGACCTTTTAACAAGTCAGGAAATTGAAAATATCTTTGATAATACAGACTTTGTTCTAATGTTAAATCAAGCATCTGGAGATAGGGATATTCTTGCTAAGAAATTAAAAATATCACCTTATCAGTTAAATTATATTACTAATTCAAACGCAGGTGAGGGACTATTATTCTTTGGAAATACTATTGTTCCCTTTATAGATAAATTCCCTAAAGACACCATGCTATATAAGCTAATGACAACAAAACCAGAAGAAGCTAAGTAGGTGTGATATGGATAAAAAACTAAAAAAAGATTTTCAAAAGAAAATTATACGAAATAGGGACGCTCCTGAAAAGAATATGGATAGTAAACTTGTTCATTCAGATGATTATACCAATAAGATTATTAAGACCAAGGATAGGTTCGGAGATAAAATTTCAGAAAAAGAATCTAAGCTTATTCATGAGAATGTATTGTCTAAAGATCAAAAACAAGATAAACTAAAAGATTTTCAGAAGTCTAAAAACAAAGAAAGAATTAGAAAAGAAGTTTTAGATAATAAGGATAAGGCTGAAGGAATCAAACAAGCAAATCTTGAAATAAAGACAGATGAAAGCTTTAAACTTGATGAAGACTTAGATGTAGACTTCAAAAAGGTGAATTTTGATAGTGAAAACAGTAGAAATATTAATTCTAATAAATTAACAACAGATGATATTTCAGCTAAGGCTCAACCTATAAGCAATAAGAAGCCATCAAGTAAAAGAAAAGTTCTTAAAAATTATGAGGATAAACTTATCCATAGTAAGGATAAATTCCAAGACAAAATTAACGAGAAAGAGTCTAAGCGAATCCACACAAGTGAAGATAAACCTATCGAAGCAAAGAAAAGCAAGAGAGTATATAGAAAGGATAAGCTTGTTAAAGATGAAGTAAGCAATAACGACAGTAATGCTAATATCGATAAAAAGCAAAAGCTTTATCAAGAAAAGAAGTTTAGAGATAAGGGAAAAATTTCTAATGAAATAGATAAAGGAAATAAGCTAAGCGAAGTCGATACAGATAAGACTTTTGATAATCCTGAGTTTAAAGACAACAATCAAGAATTTATAAAAGATGAAAAGGAAACAAGCCTTAAACCTTCAGAACAAAAGAAAGTTAATAAAAAGAAGACTTACTACAAGAGAAAAAATTTTGAAAGTGATAAATTCACTCGAAAGAAAATTGATAACTTAAAAAATGAATCTAAGAAAGATACACCGAAAGATTCTAAGAAAGCACAAGATGTTAAAGACTTTATCTCAGATAAAAAGATTGGAGAACTTGAAAAGTCTAAAAGTAAGCTAAAGGATAATATCTTAAAGAATAAAACCAAAGGGAGTCTATCTTCTGGGGTTTTATTATCTGGAGCAAAATCTTCAGAGTTAGTGAGAGATTATTTAAGTTCAGGATCTGACAATACTGGTGTAGAATCTGGAGAAAAAGCCGCTAATGTAAGCTCTAAACTCCAGCATGGAATAAGGAAGTATAAGCTAGACAAAAAGAAAAAATCCTTAAAAAAGCTATCTAAACTTGATAAGAAAATAAAAAAGAGAAAAAGCAAGTTGGAGTTTAAAAGTGGCTTGGAAGATTTAAAAAAGTCAGACGCCTATATAAAGAAAAATAGATTTAAAAAGTTTTACCAGAGAAAACAAATGAAAAGCATGATAGCTAAAAAGCACGAAACAAGACTTGTAGATAGGGTTAAAAAAGCTATTTTAAGTTTAGGTAAGGCTTCTAAAGAGCTGATTGTTAGAAAAAGTAAGATGGTTTTACTTCTAGTAATAGGACTAGGTCTTATGCTATCAATCATGATTGGTGGTGGAAGTGTTGGTATGAGTGGACTAAGCAATTCAGTAAACTCAGTAATGAC
>NZ_AEAA01000096.1:0-39126 GCF_000179335.1 Peptoniphilus sp. oral taxon 836 str. F0141 | reverse complement strand
TCATAAGTAACCAAACAAAGGCACCTGTTCCTAAATGAGTTATAAAAATCATCAAACTGTTGAGTCTTTTTGTCCTTAACTTTGAAATCCAAAGTACAAATTTTTTATCCATAAAATAATCACATTTGATTTTGCTTATCCACCCATTCTTTTGCTTGTTCTACTGCCTCATCTGTGGGAATTTCTACTCCAGTTTCAGGATCCTTACCCTCAGTCTTTGAATAAATATCTCCTGATGGACGATTAGAATTTTTAATTTCCTTTTCTTGTTCCAACCTTGCAGTAAATTTCTTTTTTCTTTTGTTCAGACAAAGTGTTGGAGTTTTCAAGAATTTCTTCAAACTTTTTATCTTTATTTACCATAATTCTACCCCCTATATTTATAGTGATAAGATAAAATATTTTTACTTTCAATAAATTCAAATTTACCTTACTTTAATATCTTTACCCTTAAATATGAATCAATAAAGCTTTTTTTATAATAAGTTTATTTTTTTCATATTTTAACAGTAATTTCTTTTAAAACTACATAAAATAGGGTAAATTTAAATTTAGGTATAAAAATGGAGGTGTTAAATGTTTAAAACTTTTTTCCCATATTTTGGTCAATACAAAAAGTATGCAATTTTAACGCCAATTCTTGTAATCATTGAAGTTTTTATGAATATAGCTATTCCCTATCTTATGTCTTTATTAATTGATAGAGGAATCCTTGGCTATTCAAAAGATCAAATACTTAAGATTGGCATCATTTTAATTATAGCAACACTTATATCGCTTTTTTCTGGCATAACTTCAGGAATTACAGCTACTCGTGCTTCTGCTGGGCTGGCAAAAAATCTGAGATTTAATATGTTTAAAAATATTTGTAATTTTTCTTTTAGGAACTTAGATGAATTCAAAAAAGGTTCAATAGTTACGAGAATGTCTACTGATGTGCAATATGTTCAAATGGCTATGCAGATGTCAACAAGAATTGCTGTTCGTGCACCTTTAACTCTTTTATTCGCATTTATTATGTCCTTTAGACTTCAAAGTCATCTAGCCATATATTTTGTCTTAATCATTCCCATTATATCTTTAGGTATGGCTTATATAACAAGAAGGGCTTATCCAATTTTTCAAAGGGTTTTTAAAATAACTGATGACTTAAATACCATGGTTTCAGAAAATTTATTAGGTATCAGAGTTGTTAAATCTTATGTCAGAGAAGATAAGGAAAGAGAGAATTTTAATCATATATCTCAAAAAATGTTTAGAAATTATAGACTCGTTTCAAGACTTATCGCTTTGTCAGGTCCTTTAATGCAATTTTCCACCTATCTTATGTCATTAATTATTGCATGGCTTGGCTCTCATTTTATTGTGCGTGGAACTATGAGTACAGGGGCTCTTACATCAATGATAACTTATTCAATTCAAATTCAAATTTCTCTTCTTATTTTATCAATGGTAATAGTACAATTGACTATTGCAAAAAATGCTTCCCAAAGAATTATGGAAGTTATAAATACATCTTCCGATATTTTAAATCCAATAGAACCAATAAAAGAAGTAGTTGATGGCAGCGTGGAATTTAAAAATGTCAATTTTTCCTATAATGATGACCCTAATAAGTTAGTTTTAAAAGATATAAACCTAAAAATTTCTTCTGGGGACTATGTTGGAATTATTGGACCAACTGGCTCATCAAAATCGACTTTAGTTCAGCTAATCCCAAGACTATATGATGTCTATTCAGGAAGTGTTTTAGTGGGAGGAATTGATGTCAAAGACTATGATCTTAAATCTTTAAGAGATGAAGTTTCTTTTGTTCTTCAACATAATGTTTTATTTTCTGGCACATTAAGAGAAAATTTAAAGTGGGCTGATGAAAATTTAAATGATGAAAAAATGCTTAAAGCTCTTAAAGTTTCTAATGCTCTTGATTTTATTAATGCTAAGGATGGACTTGATACAATTGTTGAAAGAGGTGGCACAAACTTCTCAGGAGGGCAAAAACAGAGATTATGTATTGCAAGAGCAATTTTAAAAAATCCTAAAGTTTTAATTATGGATGATTGCACATCAGCTCTTGATAATTCTACCGAAAGTTCCATTATTAATTCTATAAATACTTTAAATCCTCATTTGACAAAAATTTTAATTTCTCAAAGAGTTAATTCTTTAAAAAACTGCAACTATATAATTGTTTTAAATGAGGGGAAAATTGAAAATATAGGTAGTCATGAGAATTTGATAAAATCTTCTGAAATTTACAGAGAAATATATGAATCTCAACAAAAGGGAGGAGATTTTGATGTCAAAGAATAAGAAGAAAAAAAATATTGATGAAAATTTATTAGCTGGTGAAAAAGTTTTGTCTGTAGTTTTTGGTGAACATAAACTTAAACTTGTAATTGTAGCTTTTCTTGTAATTTATTCTACTCTAACAAATGTTGGGCTTTCTTTATTTATAAGAACTCTCATTGATAATTATATTTTACCCATGACCAAAATGGCTTCTCCTTCTTATAAAGCCCTTCTTAATATTATAAGTAAAATGGCACTGATGCTATTTACAGGCGTACTTGCAAACTTACTTTATTCAAGAATGATGGTTGATATTTCTGAAGGTGCAGTTAATAAAATAAGAAAAAATATGTTTGACCACATGGAGTCCCTTCCTGTTTCTTATTTCGATAAGAAAAGCCATGGGGATATTATGAGTTATTATACAAATGATGTTCAAACCCTAGGTCAAGCTATAGCCAATTCTTTACCTTCATTTTTGTCATCAATCATGACCATAACTTTTGTAATTATTGCAATGATGTTTCAATCATTTGTTTTAAGTCTTATAATTTTTGTAACCATGGGACTTATGATTTTTGTAATGAAAACTGTAAGTAAAATTTCCACCAATTATTTTGTAGACCAACAAAAATCTTTAGCTGAAACTAACGGCTTTGTAGAAGAGATGGCTTCAGGAATGAAAGTTGTTAAAATTTTTAACCATGAAAAAGAATCCATTGATATATTTGAAGATATTAACAATAGACTTGAATCAAATACTTTTCGTGCTAATAGACTTTCCTTGTCCCTTATGCCTATTATATTTGGAATAGGCAACATTCAATACTCACTTTTTGCAATAATAGGTGGACTTTTTGCTATCAACAATGTTGCAGGTATTAGTGTGGGGCTTGTAGCATCATTTTTACAACTTTCAAGATCTTTAACAGGTCCTATGTCCCAAGTTGCCAACCAATTAAATCAAGTTGTTCTTGCTCTTGCAGGTGCTAGGCGAATTTTTGAATTTTTAGATGAAGAACACGAAAAAGATGGTGGAGTTGTAGAAGTTGTGAGGGTAGAAGAATACGAAAAGGGAAAGCTTAAACAATGTTCTAAGAGAACTGGAAAATGGGCTTGGAAAGACCCGGAAAATAATAATTCCCTGACTCCCCTTTTAGGAGAAATCAGATTTGAAAATGTTAATTTTTCCTACGATGGAAAAAATTTAATATTAAAAAATATTAATCTTTACGCAAAACCTGGTCAAAAAATAGCTTTTGTCGGACCAACTGGTGCTGGTAAAACAACAATAACTAATTTGATCAACAGATTTTATGATATTGACAGCGGAAAAATAACTTATGACGGTATTGATATTAAAAGAATAAAAAAAGATAGCCTTAGAAAAACTTTAGGTATGGTGCTGCAAGATACCCACCTTTTCACAGGAACTGTTTCAGAAAATATAAAATTTGGTAGAGATAGTGCCACAGAAACTGATGTGGTAAAAGCCGCAAAACGTGTTCAGGCAAATACTTTTATTGAAAATTTACCCCATGGATATTTCACAAAAATTTCCGGCAGCGAGATGGATTTGTCCCAGGGTCAAGCTCAACTTTTATCAATTGCAAGAGCTGAAATATATAATCCACCTCTTATGATATTAGATGAAGCTACATCAAGCATAGATACAAGAACAGAAAAAATTGTGCAAAAAGGTATGGATGAACTTATGAAAGGTCGTACAACTTTTGTTATAGCCCACAGAATTTCTACTATTATGGATGCTGATGTAATATTAGTTCTTGACAAGGGTCAAATTGTAGAGAGAGGAAATCATGAAGATTTGATAAAAGAAAAGGGAATTTATTACAAACTTTACAATGGTGGTTTCAAAGAAAATAATTAAATTCACTTTCAAATTTTTAGTATATAATAATTTTAGGAGGTCAAATTATGGCAAAAAATATTTTAACGGCATATTTTTCAGCTAGCGGAAACACAGAAAAAATGGCAAAAAAAATTGCAGATTTTATCTCTTGTGATATTTTTAAGATAAGTCCACAAGAAGATTATAAGAGTGAAGATTTAGATTGGAGAAATGAAAATTCTCGTGCCTGTCTTGAAAATAAAAATCCTTCCACTAGACCAAAAATTAAAAATAATGTAGAAAATTTCAATTCTTATGACTTAATACTTTTAGGTTTTCCTATATGGTGGCATAAGGCACCTTTAATTATTAATACTTTTTTGGAATCCTATGATTTTTCAAATAAGAAAATTATTTATTTTATGACTGATGAAGGTTCAGTTAATTTAGAAGTCCAAGAAAATTTAAAACCAAGCTTAAAAAGCAACGTAAAAATTGAAGAGGGACTTTTAATGCAGGGACCAATAAATGAGCAAGAATTAAAAAATTGGCTTAAAAAAATTGGCTTAATTAAATAATCTTTCAAAATAAAAAATCCTATCTAGAAAACTCTAGAAAGGATTTTTTTTTATATATCTTCTTCTATACAACCTGCTCTTTTTAAAGCAAATTTTGCAACTATTGGCCCAATAAGTTCATAGCAAATTGTGCCTGCAAGTATTATTGTTCTAATCATTGAACCGTGAGGTTCCGGTATTATTTTTTCAGCAATTAAGGATAAACCAATGGCAACACCAGCTTGAGGGACTAAAGTAAGACCCAAATTATTTTGAACTTCTTTAGAAAATCCTGTCAATTTTGTAGATGCCATAGCCCCGAAAAATTTTCCCAAAACTCTTGCAATAACATAGGCAAATCCTATTAAGCCTGCCGCTTTTAAACCGCCAAGATTTAAATCTGCACCAGACAGAACGAAAAAAGCTATAAAAATCGGTGGCGTTATTGTAGAAATAAGTTCCTGATATCTTCTATCCACACTTCCCATATTGGAAATCACTATACCGCTCATCATTAAAGTAAGTAGACTTGATAAGCCCCATTTATCGGTAACAGTTGTAACAATGAATATCATAGCTAGTGTAAAAGTAAGAGTTTCTGTATCATTTTTCAGCCTTTTAGACAATAAAATAAAAATAATTCCGGCAACAAATCCAACAATTAAAGCTAAAAATATTTCTTTTACAGGTTCAAAAATCATATTAACAAAATTAAGATCAGATCCGCTCATAATGGTAATAGCAATAGATGAACAAACTCCAAAAGCCATGATACAAATAGCATCATCAAGGGCAACAACTGGTATTAATACATCTACAAGTCCACCTTTTGCATTATACTGTTTTATTACCATTAAAGTTGCTGCAGGTGCAGTAGCTGAAGCTATGCTTCCAATGGTAATGGCAAAAGCGACATCTGTTTTAAAAAATAAAAGCATTGTTAAAGTAACAAATATAAGAGCTCCCATAGCTTCAAAAAAAGTAACAATTAAAATCTTTGTGCCCATTTGCTTTATACTTTCAAAATTCATTTCACTACCTACGGAAAAAGCAATAAAAGATAAGGCTAGCTGACTTATTGCATCCATGCTATCTACAGCTTCTTTAGATAAAAGTCCCAAAACGCAAGGACCAATTATTATACCGCCTATTAAGTATCCAGTTACATCTGGAAACTTAAATTTTCCAAAAATTCTCGCAAATAACAGTCCACTTAAAAAGAGGACTGCAATATTAAATATTATATCCATTTTTTACTTTGTCAACCCCTCAAAAGAATCTACATCAATGGTAAACATAATCCCTACATTTTCCCTGTTTAAATTTCCCACAACACGCCTTACACATTCCTTGGCTTCTTCAACCTTGTCATCTTCAAGAACCAAAAAAATTGTTTTATTGTACGGTCTCCCAGAATTTAAAAATAATCTGAAATAATTTAAACCTAATTCTGGAGCTATTTCAGCCTGAGATGCTGCAAGACCTTCACTAGAGAGAATAGTACCTCCACGAATACCAGTTTTTCCAAATTCTTTTAAGAGTTTTCTAAAATGTTCTTCATGATTTATTGTAATAAATAAAGCTTTCATACATACCTCCTAAATTTTAAAACTTACAAATACCTCATAAATAATGATATTCTTATTTTTATACAATTGCAAGAAAACAATTCTCCATATAAAAAGTTTTATATGGAGAATGATAACAAATTCTTTATTTTAAGAGATTTGATATAAGTGATAAAAATATAGGATTATAAATGTCATCAATTAAAACCGCAAATGATGGATAAAGTATCCAAGCTATATGGTGATAGCCATATTCGTCCATAACAGCCTTAATATTTGCTACTGAATTTGGTCCTGAACCGCAAGCCCAACCTACATTTCCTGATGCCATAACGGCTGCACCATAATCTCTTCCAAACATATTAAAAGAAATAACTATGGCAAATAATCCTACTAAAACTGCTTGAGCAAGTAAAATTATACCCATCTTACCAGCAACTGGAATTAATTTTGTAATATCTATTGTCATAAGAACAAGTGCCAAGTACAAATCTAAAAACATACTTTCAATGGCATTCATTTCATTGACATAAGTTTCCTTATCCATTTTTTCCAAAGCATTTCTCATTATTGCACCTGCGAAAAGGCAACCAATAAACTTTGGCATTTCAATATAAGGAATATTGTCTAGTAAAAAATAAATTGGCATTCCTAAAGCACCAATTAATAGGGCTAAGGCAAAGGCACTAACCATATTTTTATCTTTAAGTTCATAAACTGAGTCTGAGAGTTCTTGTTCTGGTTTATCATTTGGATCAGATTTTAAACTGTATTTTGAAATTAAATATGCTGCAACAGGTCCTCCTATTAAAGACCCCATAATATTTCCCATAGTTCCAGCAGCAACACCAACTTCAGTTACATTAGCAGGTGCTCCCATTCCTTCAAAAACTTTTCCCATAGCTGCAGCCGTTCCAACTCCACCACTCATAGAAGAAGATGAACATTGTAGAGCTAAAAATGGATCAAGATTTATCAGTTTTCCGACTAAAATTCCCACAACATTTTGCAAAGTTATCAGCAAACATGCAGCAAAGGCAATTTTAACTAAAAATTTACCGCCAGCATTTTTTATAAGACCTGCTGAAAATCCGTAGCCAACTGCCAAGAAAAATATATTTTGTGCCAAATCTTTTGTTATATCTACATCAAATTCAAATCCTACTATTCCTAAGGACTTAATAATTGCAACTAAAATAGAAAACAAAAGACCTGCAACAACTGGTGCTGGAATGGCATATTTTTGTAAAAGTTTTGATTTTCCAACTAAAAACTTACCTAAAAAAATTACAATAGCTGCAATACCTAAAGACGTCAAATATTCAAATTTGAAGGTAGATACAGCTCCATCAACCCCTCTTGTATAAGTTCCAAAATAATCTAATGCATTTTTCACATTCATCTCTTTTCCTCCTTCAAATATCTAATTTTATTTTACCCAGAGAAATTCTATTTATTTATTTCTATGTAAAAAAAATAAATTTTATTTAATAAAAAAGAGGATTTAGTAAACTAAATCCCCATTTATTTTATTAAACCTATAAAATCTTTAACAAACTCATTTTTTTCATCTAAATATTTCTCCAGATCTTCAATAATTTCTTTTGGACCATAAGGGTTCATAAAATTATAGGTTCCAACTTCAACTGCACTAGCACCAACCATCAAAAATTCCAATACATCCTTATAAGATGTAACTCCTCCCATAGCAACTATTGGAATATCAATTGCTCTTGAAATCTGATGAACCATTCTTAGAGCTATTGGCTTGACACATGGACCCGAAAGCCCTGCATAATCATTATTAAAAACATTTTTTCTTTTATCAAAATCAATTGCCATGCCTAAAATAGTATTAATTAAAGAAACTCCATCTGCCCCAGCTTCTTGACAGGCTCTTGCTACTTCAACCATATCTCTTGCATTAGGAGATAATTTTACAATCAATTTTTTCTTAGTAACTTTTCTGACATTTTTAACCACCTCAAAGAGTGGCCCAGCTTCCAATCCGAAAGCCATCCCTCCCTTTGACACATTTGGACAAGATACATTTAATTCTAAAAAATTAAAATCTAAATCTTCAAGAATTTCTGCACCTTCAACATATTCATCGAGAGTATTTCCACCTAAATTTACAAAAATTTCGCTTCCTAATTTTTTCATTTTAGGAAAGTAATCTGTGCAAAATTTTTCCACTCCAGGATTTTCCAAACCTATTGAATTTAAAATTCCTGAAGGTGATTCCCAAATTCTTACTCCTTTATTTCCATCCTTAGCAATTCTTGTGATTCCTTTAGAAACAATTCCACCTAAAATTTTCGTGTCATAATAATCAATAAATTCTTCTCCAAAACCAAAGGTTCCAGAAGCAGTGATAAGGGGATTTTTAAGCTTAATATTACAAAGTTCAACTTCCATCCTATTCATAAATATCACTTCCCATAAATACTGGTCCATCTTTGCAAGACCTTTTTCTGCCATTTTTTGTATCAACTGAACATGAAAGACAAGCACCAAGTCCGCATCCCATTCTTAAATCCAAAGATATATAAGAATTTTTATTATTTGCCCGACAAAGTTCATGAGTTTTTTTCATCATAATTTCTGGTCCGCAGGCATAATAAAGCTTATGCTTATCAAAATCAATTATATCTGTAACAAAGCCACCTTTTTTAACCTTAATATCTATAGGTAAATCTGAAAATAGACTTTCTAAATTTTGTCCTTCTCTTTCTCCAAGGTATAGGCGTAATTTTGCATCTTTATTTTTTTCTAAAATCTTTTTTGAAAGATAGTAAAAAGGTGCGACTCCTACTCCGCCGCCAACCATTGCCAAACTATCCACATTTATATCAAAACCATTTCCATAAGGACCATAAACATTTATAGGTGAGCCTTTTTTTAAATTTTTTAAAATTTCTGTACCTTTACCCACGACTTGATACAAAAACTCCAAATGCTCTCCAACATTAAAGATAGAAATAGGCCTTGATAAAACTGGATATTTATCCCAGGCTCTTAGCATATAAAATTGTCCAGGTCTTGTATTTTTTACCCCATCAGTTTTTAATAGATAAAAATTATCCGTTATTTTAATATTATCTATAACCTTATTCATCTTCTTCATAGGTGCAAATTGTGTCGCAGTATTCACACCTAAACTCCCTTTTTTCCTTATTGTAAAGATAAAATACCTGACCAGGAATCACTCTTTCAGAATTTGATACGCAACGTGGATTGTGACATTTTAATACACCTTCAACAGCCTTAGGAAGTTCCATTGTGAATTTTTTAATTCTCTTTCCATCTTCAATATAATTTACAGTAATATCTGGTGCAATAAGACCTAAAACTGTGAAATCTAAGTCGAAATCTGTTTCTATTTTTATTAAATCCTTCTTGCCCATTGAGCTTGAAGGGATATTTTGCATTAAAACAACTGTATCTTCAATTTTATTTAATTTCAAAGCCTTATAAATCTTAAAGGCTTCCCCCCTATTAATATGGTCTAAAACTATACCCTTTTTTATTTTTGAAACATTAATCATTATACCAACTCCAATAAGAATAAAATTAGCGCCATCCTGCCATACATACCAAACTTCATTTGCTCAAAATAACAAGCCCTTGGATCCTTATCAACTTCAACAGAAATTTCATTAACTCTAGGCATAGGATGAAGTATGCACATATCGTCCTTAGATCTTTTCAGTTTTTCTGGTGTCAAAATATAGAAGTCCTTTAATCTTTCATATTCATCAGAAGAAACAAATCTTTCCTGTTGAACTCTTGACATATATAAAATATCAAGATCTGGCAAAGCATCTGTCAAAGAATCTGTTTCATCATAAGATTTTAAAAAAGACTTGAATTGGTCGGGCATCTTTAATTCCTTAGGGGAAATAAAAGTAAAATTCACATCTTCATATCTGTTCAAAGCACGCACTAAAGAGTGAATTGTCCTACCAAATTTCAAGTCTCCGCAAAAACCAATATTTAAATTTGAAAATGAGCCTTTGTGATGTCTTATAGTTAAAAGATCAGCCAAAGTTTGTGTGGGATGAAAATGACCACCATCACCAGCATTAATTATTGGCATCTTTGTCGAAACTTTACTAGCAAGTGTAGCAGCACCTTCTTTAAAATGCCTCATGGCACAAATATCTGCATAATTTTCTACAGTTTTAATAGTATCTATAAGAGTTTCTCCCTTTGTCGTTGAAGTTACTTTTGAATCAGAAAAACCAATAACGCCTCCGCCAATTCTTAACATAGCTGTTTCAAAAGATAACCTTGTTCTTGTAGATGGTTCAAAAAAAAGACTTGCCAACAATTTACCCTTTGCCCTATCTAAATATTTACTAGGGTCTAAAATAATATCATCAGCCAGTCTAAAAATAAACTCAAATTCATCTGTTGTTAAATCTAAAGGTTCTATTAAATGTCTCATAAGCCCTCCTTTATTCTTAAATATATTACTTTAAAAAAAGGACTTTGTAAAGATAGAATTTAATATTTATTGAATGTCCCACTTCTCAAAATCCCAGGGATAACTATTTATATAGGAATTTGCATAAGGTATAAAAATAGAAAGTATTGCAAAGAATAAAAGTGCAAACTGATACCACAGATAAGGCATAATAGAAAATACATTAATTTTTCCTCCTGCATAGGACACAGCCATCAAAACTTGAGCCCCATAAGGAATAAATCCTTGCATTACAGCCGAAAAAATATCCATTAAAGATGCTGACCTTCTAGGGTCCACCTTATATTTTTCTGAAATCTGTCTTACAACTGGACCAACAACAATAATTGCCACTGTATTATTAGCAGTCGCAGCATCAGTCAAAAGAGTTATAAGACCTATACCAAACTCCGCAGACTTAGAGGATTTAATAAAAGATTTAACCTTTGAAATAAGATAATCCAAGCCTCCACCATACTTAACAAGGCTTGCCAGACCACCTGTTAGCATAGACAAAAGAAAAATTTCAAACATAGAAGTAAAACCATCATATATATGATTTGTAAAAGTTAAAAGGGAAAAATCTCCATAAATAATTCCAATAATACCCGAAAAAATTATACCGCAAGTTAGAACTATAAATACATTTACCCCGATTATAGCTGTAATAAGTACAAAAATATAAGGCAAAACCTTAATAAAATTAAAAGCTTCTTTTTCAATAATAAGATTTTTATCAGGCCTTGCAAAAATTAAAAGCAAAACCACAGTAACAGCCATAGCCGGAAGAGAAATAGCAAGATTTGTTTTAAACTTATCCCTCATATTAACACCCTGAGTTCTAGTGGCAGCAATAGTAGTATCAGA
Organism: Peptoniphilus sp. oral taxon 836 str. F0141; assembly: GCF_000179335.1. Taxonomy (NCBI): domain Bacteria; kingdom Bacillati; phylum Bacillota; class Tissierellia; order Tissierellales; family Peptoniphilaceae; genus Peptoniphilus; species Peptoniphilus sp. oral taxon 836. The sequence goes on along the minus strand of NZ_AEAA01000096.1, from coordinate 27,522 downwards.
AATAACAGATAAATTATCACCAAACATTGCCCCACTTATCAAAGTTCCGATTATAAGAGCAAGGCTAATAGACGATTTTTCTGCAAAACCAACAGCTATTGGTCCAAGCGCCACAATAGTCCCTACACTTGTCCCTGTTGATAAAGAAATAAAACAAGCAATCAAAAAAACACCAAGACTTATTAAAGACGCAGGAATGAGATTTATCCCCAAATTAACTGTGGCCTCAACACCACCCATTTTACTTGAAACATTAGAAAAAGCCCCAGCCAAAAGGTAGATCACACACATTAAAATAATATTTTCATCGCCACAACCCTTTAAAAAAATAGATATTTTTTCGTAATAATCTCCACTAATTAAAATAAAAGCAAAAATAATACCAATTATTACAGCTATCGGAGATTTAAACATATAAAATCCATCATTTTGACCATTTATTACAAAAAATAATCCTATGCCCAAATAAGAAAAAATAAAAATTAAAAAAGGCAAAAGACTTATAAAATTCCCCTTACTTTTCTTTATCATTAAAAACACCCTTCCTATAACAAATATAATTATATCACAATAAGTGGTAATAAATTTAATAACACAAATGACTTATAAATTAAAATATTAAAGAAAAACATTGTTTTTGACGGTAAAAGTTTTAAATCAGATAAAGTTAAAGACCTTGATATGTAGTTAATTTCTGTAATAATTAAAAGACTAATACATACTTTCTATGTAAGGTTGATATTATAAATAATTCTACAATTATTTATAATAAGTTAAATAAAATTATAATAGATTTATTTCATTATTTTAGATTGAAAATTATATTGTATTTTAATATAAAAATATATGGTTAAAGATTTGCATCCCTAACCATGTATAAATAATTTAGGCTCTATAATATCTGTTGTGGAGTAAATCTCTAACAGATATTTTTAAAATATTAATTGTGATTTAATTTGAAATATCCACCTTCATGAATATGATATTCTTATAGACCTATTTCAAAATGTTACAATATAATTTTTGCCATATTTTTTAAATGTCTTTATTTTTTAAGATAATTTCCTCATATAAGAGCTTTTTTATTTGCTTTTTTAGTTTAATGAAGATCCATTGCTGATTCTGGTAGGATTTGTCCTCCGTCTACTACAATTGATTGACCTGTTATATATTTTGCTTCATCTGATGCTAAAAATAAGACTGCGTATGCAATATCTTCTGATGAGCCAAGCTTTCCAAGTGGAATTATTGCTTCTTGGTCTTTAATATATTTTTCTCCCAAGACTCCTTCCATGCCTGGTGTCATAATGTTTCCTGGTTCAACTGCATTTATATTTATGCCTAAAGTTGAAAGTTCAAGGGCGGCTGTTCTCATAAATCCGTTTACACCAGCTTTTGATGCGCTGTAATGAGAAAGTCCTGGATTTCCAACTCTATTGCCTGTGATGGAAGATGTTATAACTATATGAGAGCCACTTTTTAAGTATTTCATTGCTTCTCTTGTGTTTAAAAATACTCCCTTGAGATTTATGTCAGTAACTTTTTCCCAATCAGATAACTTCATTTGGCTGATTCTATTTTGTGGATAGTAACCTGCATTTAAAATTACTATATCAATTGAACCTAAGAATTCATTGGCTTCTTTAAAAAGTTTTACGGTGTCTTCTTCTGAAGATACATCGGCTCTTATAAATTTTACTTTTTCATTAATTTTTTTAAATTCTTTTTCGGCATCTTTTGCTACTTCTACATTTCTTCCTGTAAAGACAAGATTTGCTCCTTCTTTTAAGAAAACTTCTGCAATACCTTTACCTATGCCTTTAGCTCCGCCTGTTAATAATACATTTTTACCTTTTACTGAAAATGCCATAGCTCCTCCTTTATTCTTGGTTTTTAAACAAAAATTCATTTTCTATATAAATATGTCTTCTCATATCGTTATCAAGTTTAAACAAGTCTTCGTTGACATCTTTTATTTTTTCATAATTTGCTTTTAGTGAAAAATCATGAGATAAGTATTTTATTCTATCAAAAAGTCCTATCGTTTTTTCGTGTTCTGCTATTAGAGAAGAAAAATCCACATTATCATCTGATAAAAATTCTTCAAATTCTATTTCTTCCTTAGAGAAATGATGAACGAGTTCAGCTTTTATTAACAATAATGTTTCATAAATTGTAAATAGTTGCTCTCCATTTTCTAAATAATGGTCGTGTATCAGTTCTCTTAATTCTTTGTCTAGTTTTTCTATCAAATTTATTTCAAAGGGATGAATTTCTCTTATTATATATTTTATAATTTCTCTCTTAGACCAAGTCTTAATTTGTTCAATACCTTCAAAGTCTTGCTCCCCTTCTATTTGTTTTACAAAAAAATCAAAGTCAATTCCATTTTCTTTTAAAACAACTTCCAATTTTTCTGCTGCAACAAAATCATAATTGATCCCTAAGTTATTTAGTTTTTGCAAAACTCTAGAGTCTGTCATCACCGCATCTTCTACTGTCATAGCTCTTTGTATCATATTATCACCTTTTATTCATTTTATACTTATGAATTTATACCCAATAAAAGTAAATATAATTATTTATAAGTTTCTACAAATTTGCTATATAACATATGAAATTTTAGTCTTTTTCTAAAAGAGATATTAATTCTAAATTTACAGTTCTAGGAAACTGGTCAAGCCCCACTATTTTTTTTAATTTATATCCTCTCTCAATGAATCTTTTTACATCCTTAACATAGCTTATAGGATTACAGGATATATATAAAAATTCTTCTGGTGAAAAATCTATAATTTTATCTAATGCTTTGGGGTTATTTATTCCTACCCTTGGGGGATCAAGAATTATTATATCTGCTTTAATGTCTAAATCATTAACAACTTTTGCCACATCTCCAGCTATAAAATCTACATTGGAAATATTATTGTATTGGGCATTTTCTCTTGCTGCATTCACCGCTTCTTCTACAATTTCTACTCCCAAAACAGATTCTGCTTTTTGGGCAAATACTTGGCTTATAGTTCCCGTTCCGCAATAAAGGTCTAAAACTTTTTTGCCTTGTAAATTATCAATCATATCAAACGCCAGTTGGTATAAATATGCAGCAGAGTAGGTATTGGTTTGAAAAAATGAAAAAGTTCCTATTTTAAATTTCAAACCTAAAAGTTCCTCTATAACATAATCTCTTCCATATAAGATGTGGAAATCTTCCTTTATAATAGCATCACCTTGTGAGTCATTAATTGTATGGCATATACCTTTTATTTGCGCCTCTAATTTGAGAGATAAAAGTTCATCAACATAAGATTTTAAGTCTAAATCATTGTCTTTTGTTGTAACTAGATTTACTAAAATTTCCCCATAATTTGTCCTTCTTATAGCTAAATGTCTTAGGGTTCCCTCATGGCTTCTTCTATTAAAAAAAGCTTTATCTTTGAAAAAATCCCTTGTCTTTTCCCTAATAATATTGAAATCTTCGTGAGCAATGCGGCAATTATTCGTGTTTTCAATTTCATAAAATCTATTTTTTTTGTGCAAGCCTAGGGCTAAGGGGCTACCCTTGTAAGTATCTCCAAAGGTAAATTCCATTTTATTCCTATAATTTTCAAAAATTCCAGCAGAATAAATTTTAACATTGTCTATATTTAACTCCTCATGCAAAAGATTATTTAGAAGTTTTTCTTTATATTCAATTTCTTTGTCATAAGAAAAGCCGTCATAGGTGCATCCTCCACAATCAGTATGAGGGCAAGGTTTGATATTTTCCCAAGAAGATTTTTTTATAGTTTCTATTAATTTTCCTTTTTTTCTTCTAGATGGCTTAAATCTTACTTCAGAGCCTATAATTCCACCCTTAATTTTGTAGTCCTTTTCTTGACAAGTTACTGTATTTCTATTGGGAAAAGTCCCATCTTTAATTATTCCTTCAAGTATTATATTTTTCATATTCCTCCACTTTCTAGATAATTTTAATATAGAAAAATTTATTATGCAAATTTGTTTATTTAATATAGTATAATATAAGCAGGTGATGATATGTGTTCTCCGTTAAGTAATGGGATTATTTTTATTATTAATGCTTTATTTTTAATTATAAGTATCTATTTATTTTTAATTTTTCCAAGAAATGAAAAATCAGAAATTAAAGATCCTCTTAAATTACCTTATTATATGGCAGGATTTTTAATCAAAGGCAAAAACTCTGCACCCGACTTTATTATTTCAAGTCTTATTAAATTTATAGAAAATGGAAATATAAAAATAGATAGGAATGATTATATTAATAGTAGGGGTAAAGAAAGAATAAACTATAATATATATGCAGATAATTCAAATAATTTGGATAAAGAAGAAAAGTTTTTATATGATTTGATTTTTTCTCTTTATGAAAATATCTCTACAAGAAAAATAAATAATTTAAGGATTAAGGAAGGTATAGGCTTCAACCAAAAATTTTCCTCTTATTTGGATATTTTGGAAGAAAATGCTTATGAATTAAATTTGCTTTATAAGGCTATAGATAGAAAAAAATTCTTCATCTATGTATTTATGGCTCTTGTTGATGTACTTGTAGGTGCTGTGCTTGCCAATATGGGCTTATATCCTGCTTATGTCCTAATTTTTTTTGGTTTTGTTTTACTTCTGAGTAGTTTAAAACTTTTGGGGCAAAATCCTCCCGTCGGAATGGCAACTTATAAATATTATAGGGACTTTGAAAAAGAATTGAATGAAAAAGATAATTTTCACGGTGATGATATTTACTATGCCCTTGCATTTGCCATGGACTTAGAAAAAATAAGGGATAAGGATATAAATATTGATAAATATATTAGCTTTATAGAAATATTAAAGGATTCTTTAGTTGGAAAAATCGGTTTTTAGATATAAAAAATACATTGGCTATACAGATTATGTCAATGTATTTTTATTTTTATTTATAAAATTTTTACTGGTCTTTATTCATACTTTTAAATAGATATTGATGTTATACTTACTAAATAAAAAATACCAGGTGATCCCTAGTATTTTATAATATCTGACATATTATTATTTTTCCACAACCCTTTATTTCAACTTCTTCATCTTCAATATATAAAGCTGAAAATTCGGGAAATATTTTTTCATTATATGTTAAAAGAGAATCGTAATTAAAAATTATAGATTTTCCTTTAAATTTATATTTTAAATCTTTAATATTTAATGAATACATTTGAGCTTTTAAATCTTCTCTGAAAATAAGATTAAAATCCCTAACACCACCTGAAGAATAAGTATTGTCATTACCATGAAAAAACATAACTTCCATAGGTTTTAAAGAAAATTTGCAATCAGATGTAGTTATATTCATTGTATTATCCAAAGGGCATATATATCTCAAGAAGCCATCATAAGCTGTGTAATTGGATTTTTCTAGATTACAAGTTGCTGTAGAAATTCTAAAGTCAAAATTTTTTTCTGAAACTTTTGCATTTTCAGGATATATGAAAATTTCAGAAGTTACTCCACCTGACCATTTAGAATCAATAAAATTTTCTCTTTTAATTAATTTCATGATTTAAAATTTTCCAAAAGATCTCTAAGCTCTCCCTTTACCTTATATTTTACATTGCGAAGATCTTTTATATCTTTTGCTCCTAATAGAAGCATTATCATTTTTGATTTGTAGATTAAATTCCCAAGATATTTTAAGGTATATTCAACCCCACCATGAACTAAATAGGAAAGAATTTCTCCAGAAATAGCAGTCATATCTGCTCCAGCCACTATGCTTTTTATAAGTTGTTCAGAATTTTTAATACCGCCTGAACCGATAATTTTCAAATCATCTAGACCTAAGCTTTTAGCTTCGATAATTGCAAGGGCTGTTGGAATTCCCCAACCATAAAGTTCTGAAAGGTCAGAATCAGGTGTCCTTAAATTTTCAATTTCAAAAAAGTTTGTTCCACCAAAACCGGAAACATCAACATTTCTAACCCCAATATCGTAAAGCCTTTTCACAACATCAGAGCTTAATCCAAAGCCAACTTCTTTTACTATTATGGGTACATCTAGACCATTAACTAACTCTTCAATATTTTTTAAAATATTTTTAAATTCTCTTTCGCCTTCAGACATTGCCAGTTCTTGTGCAGGATTTAAGTGCAATTGTAAACTGTCAGCTCTTATAATATCTATTGCCTTTTTTGCATCTTCAAGACTAGCTCTAGCGCTTAAATTTCCGATTACTATTCCTTTTTCTACTATTTCCCTAACTACTGAAAAAGATTCAACAGTATCCGGATCTTCCAAAGCAATAGTTTGAGAACCTACAGCTATAGGAATATTAAATTCATTTGCGACTTGTGCCAGTTGTCTATTTATATCTTCGGCAAAGTCACTGCCACCTGTCATCGCATTAATCATCAAAGGAAAATTTACTTTTTTATTCAAAAAAACAGTAGATGTATTTATTTCTGAAAAGTCAACTTCAGGTAACGAATTATGGTATAAGAACATATCATCAAATAATGGATTTCCCACATAAGTTGAACGCAAGTAATTTTCAATATGCTCCCTTTTCCTAAATTTCCTCATCTTTTTCACCCCTCACCTATTGTAATAAAATAATAACATTTTTATAAAAATATTACAATAATTACGAATACTAAAGCCTACAGATTATATCGGCTAAATTTTCAAAATTATGCCTAATCAATTTATTTTCAATATATATCAAATCGCCTTCAATCAATCTAATCGATCTTTCTTTTAAAAACTTTTTATCCTCATCATTTGCATAAATTGGGCAAGTTTCTTCGAAAGAATAGTATGAATTAAAAATATCTTTAGGCTTTTTATTGTTATTAACTATTGCAATATCAAAAATTCCCTTATAAGAATGTTCTTCTATAGCTTCTATATGATCCTTAAGGCTATATTTTAAAGTTTCTCCCCTTTGAGTCATAATATTAGCTATGTAAATTTTTTTTGCTTTAGATTTTTTTATGGCAGAAATTATTCCTTTTATAATCAAATTTGGAATTACAGATGTATATAAAGAACCAGGTCCAATTATTAATATATCTGAATTTTCAATGGCATTTATAGCCTCTTTGTTAGCTTTTGGTATACGAGGTAACATAGAAATTTTTAAAATTTTTCCACCTAATTTATATGCCATTTTGGGAATAATTGACTCTCCCACAATCTTATCCCCTGTGGAAAGTTCTCCTACAAGATGAGTGTCTTCTAATGTTACAGGTATAACTCGCCCTGTTATATTAAATGCCTTAGACATTTCATTTAATGCCTTATCAAAAGAACCGTAAATATCATTTAATGCTGCAATTATAATATTGCCTACATTCTGTCCGTCTAAACTTCCGCCCTTGAATCTATATTTCAATAAAACTTCTAAAGATGGGGTCGCATTCGAAAGAGCTAAAAGACAATTTCTGACATCTCCTGGAGGAAGCATTTTTAAATCTTTTCTGAGAAGTCCTGAGCCACCTCCATCATCAGACATTGTTACAATTGCATTTATGTTTGTGGTATAAGATTTTAGACCTTTTAATATTGTGGAGATACCTGTACCTCCTCCTATTATGCTTATTCTTTTATCCATAACTTTTTCTTTCTATCTCTGTGAGAAACATAAAGACTTTTGTAATCCTTCTTTAAAATTCTTGCAACTTCTTCTGCAATTACAACTGATCTGTGAAATCCTCCCGTACATCCAAAACCAATATTTAATACGCTTTTTCCCTCTTTTATATAGTTGGGAATTAAAAATTTTAAAAGATCAATAACCTTATCTATAAAAGTTTGGCTCACATCCCACTTTAATACATAATCTCTAGTTTCTTCACTTAAACCATCTTTATCTTGTAATTCTTTTATATAATATGGGTTTGGTAAAAATCTAACATCAAAAACTAAATCAGCATCCTTTAATATATTATTTTTATAACCAAAGCTTGTAATTTGGATAGTTATTTCAGTTTCTTCATTGTTAGTTAAAACTTCAACTAAATATTTTTTTAAATCTTTTGCAGAAAAAAGAGTGGTATCAATAATATAATTAGATTTTTTCCTAATTTCCCCTAAATTTTCTTTTTCCATCTTGTAGCCTTCAATTATTGAAGGGTTTAGGGGGTGAGGGCGTCTGCCTTCTTTGTATCTGGCAATTATTGCGTCTTGTGAAGCTTCTAAAAAAATTATTTTATATGAAATATTTAGATTCTTGAGTTCTTCAATAGAAGAGAATAGACTTTCAAAAAATTCTCCACTTCTTAAATCCATAACTGCTGCAATTTTATCTACAGATTTTGATTGAGTCGCCATTTGGCAAAATTTGGGAAGAAGTTCTGGTGGCAAATTATCTATGCAATAATATCCTAAATCTTCCAAGGTATCAAGTGCCTTACTTTTCCCTGAACCGCTCATTCCTGTGAGAATTATAACTTCAATTTTGTTATCCAATTATCTTTACTTCCCTTTCTAGTTTTACGGAAAACTTATCATAAACAACTTTTTGAACAATTTCTATAGTTTCTAAAACATCACTTGCGCTTGCATTATCATAATTAACAACAAAACCGCAGTGCTTTTGAGAAACTCCTGCTCCATTATGTCTAAAACCTCTGAGTCCCGAATCATCAATTAATTTACCTGCAAAATAACCTTCTGGCCTTTTAAAGGTAGAACCTGCTGATGGCAAGTCTAAAGGTTGTTTTTCTTTTCTTCTTCTATCAAATTCTTGGAACTTTTCTCTGATTTTTTCCTTGTCGCCTTTTTCTAATACAAAAGTTGCTGAAAGTACAATTAAATTTTCATCACCAACCTTGGAATGTCTGTAAGAAAAATCCATCTCTTCATTTGAATATTCTCTTATATTTCCAAGATTATCAATAAATCTTACTGATTCAACAACATTTTTCATTTCTCCATCATAGGCTCCGGCATTCATAGTCATTGCTCCTCCTACTGTGCCTGGTATGCCGTTTGCAAATTCTAGACCGCTCAAGGAATTTTCATAAGCTGTTTGAGAAAGTTCTTTTAAAGAAAGTCCTGCTCCTGCCGTGATTTTTAAACCATCAACCTTCACATCTTTTAATCTATTTTTAATAGAAATAATTATTCCTTTATAGCCTTGGTCCTTAACGATAACATTTGTTGCGTTACCAAGAATATAAAAATTGTAATTGTTTTTTCTAATTATCTTTAAAATTTCTATCAAGGACTTTTCATCTTTAGGTCTTACAAAAAGTTCACATGGACCTCCTACTTTAAAGGAAGTATGATTTTTCATAGGTTCATTTTCTAAAAATTCTCCTAAGTTCTTATCAAAATTATATTTCATTTTTCCTCCTAATTGGCAAAACCTATATTATCTAAAGAAATCTGACCTATGCTTTTATCAAAATCAAATTCTATATTAGATATCTCCTCTAAATTAATAAGAGGATTATTATTTTTAAAATCTTCAAGATCAATCCTTAAAGATATGGGAGCTGAATAATTTTTATAATCATCAAAAACATGATCGCTTTTATAAAGATAAACTTTTGTAGGTGGGTAAGCTGGAAAATAATCTTTAATATTAAGGCTCGCACTTTCTCCAACCATATCAGAAATCTTTATTTTAAAACCATCATAATCATTAATTTCTTCAAAATTTTCCAAATCAAAGACCAAAAACTGTCTTTTTTGAGGAATGTTTCTCAAGAAAATTTGGTATCTTGACTTATCATTTGTAGATAAAAATACACAATTGTTTTTGCCTTTATCTTCTCCATAGGAATTTGCTCCTTCGTAAATATCAGAAAAATTTGAAAAATCTATATAATCTCCAAAAGTCGATGCACTTTGAAGGTTTGTATCTTCTTCAAAATCACAAATATTTTCATAGGTCGAATCTTTATATCTTGAATAATAAGTTGTCTTTGGAAAATCTTTGTAATTATAAGGACCATATTTGAATAAGTCCCTGTTGAAAGATTTGCCAAAAATATTCTCCAAAAAATTATAGGTGTAAATTGATAATATTCTTTTTTGACTCAATTGGTTTAGAAGTTCTTTTCTGTTTATATCTAGTCCTTCTGGGGGTTGCAAATCAAAATCTCCCCACAAGGAATTAAAATTTCCGTGATTTGCATAGCCAACATAAATTGCCGATTTGAATTTATCTGAGTTTGGAGAAAATCCTATATTATCATATTGCATCTGACCTTCAAAACTTGTAACATCACAGTCATTGGTGCCAGCAATTGTTAAATAGTTTACATTCCAAAGTTTCAATTCTCTATCACATGGCTCATATTGACCAAAGGTAGGTGCAACTGCAATTAAACCCTTTATATTAAAACCATAACTAAATCTTATATTACCATTATCGGGATTTTTATTTAGTTTGTTAAAATTATTTGCTATACAAATTGCTTCTCCACCACGAGAATGTCCCATTAGGGCAATATTTTCACTGTCAAAAGCCTTATAAAATTTTGAATTTTCATTTCTATTTTCGCTTAAAAGATATTTTATATTTTCTAACAAAAGAACAGCCCTTGCATCATTTTCGTTTTTTAGGGAATATTTGTAAAAACTGTTTAGCATGTTCATGTCAACTGATACAACAGCCACACCTCTTTGAGATAAATATTTGCCTAAATAATCATAGCCTAGATAGTTTTTTGTTGTCATTCTATGATTTCCGTGAACAACAAATAAAAGAGGGGCTTCTTTTTGGTCTTTTGGCAGATAAACTTTTCCTTTGACTTCAACTTGATTTAATTTTTTCTTAAAATAAAAATCTCTCACTTTTTTTGTAAGTCCGCCATAGGAAACATAGGAATTTAAAGATACCTCTGGACCCTTATAAAAAATCTCTTTACTTTCATAAGCTGTTGCTCTTTCTACAACTTTGTCCTTTTTAAATTCAGCTAGCTTTAAAGCACTCCTTTGAAAACCAGGAAAGCTATAAAAATATATGCTTAAAAATACAAGGCAAAATGAGGGCAAGAAAAAGATAAGAGCGAGATTTCTCTTGTTTTTAAATAAAGATATAAAAGATTTTGCAAAAATTATTAATATTGCACAGACACAAAATAATAATAGGTAACTTTGCCAATCTTTCAAGTATAGGTTTAAAGAATTATCTAAAAAATATTTGACCCCTATGAATAATAATATATAAACCGTTAAATTTATGGGTTTTGTTCTTTGCAATAAAATAATCAGATATTTGCCCAAAAAACTTATGATGCTTAAAATTAAATAAATAATAAAAGCAAAAATAATTATAGATATTATTGTTGGAACCTTAAAATCTGTAAGGTAGGAATAATGGTCAGTGGCGTAAAAAAGGGAGATAAAAATTTTTAAAATTCTTTCTGCTCCCTTTGTGCTACCAAAATTACTCCTAAATAAATCTTTTACTTTGTTGTAAATTTTCAAAATAATATTTTCTATTTTCATTGTTACTCTTTTTCCAGTTCAGACAATTCCTTTTCATCATAAGTTTCTTTATTTTCTGCCGTCACATCTAAGAAATCTCTATTAAATTTACCTGTTCTTTTTATATCCTTAACATTAAAATAAGAAACTACAGTTTCGTCATTAACAATTAAAGAAGCCTTAATAAGTTCTTGAATTGGGTATGTTGAAATTACAGTTGCTTTGCCATCTTCTGTAATAATAAACTCTCCAACTTTTGGCATGATTTTATTGATGCATTCATATCCTTTTTGCTCATATTTCAAGCAACACATTAATCTTCCACACACACCTGATATTTTAGTTGGGTTTAATGATAAATTTTGGTCCTTTGCCATTTTTATAGATACTGGTGAAAATTCTGACAAAAAGGTTGAGCAACAAGTTGGTCTTCCACAACAACCTAGACCGCCAACAAGTTTTGCCTCATCTCTTACGCCGATTTGTCTTAACTCAATTCTAGTTTTAAAAATGGCTGCAAGATCCCTAACCAGTTCTCTAAAATCTACCCTTCCATCAGATGTGAAATAAAATAATAATTTTGAATTGTCAAATGTATATTCACAGGATATCAACTTCATATCCAGATTATGCTCTTTAATTTTTTTATCACAAAGAATAATTGCTTCTTTAGACTTATTTCTATTATCAATATTTTTACTTTGATCGTCTTGTGTAGCTATTCTTATAACAGGCTTTAATTCAGTCGAAAATTCTTCATCTTCAAAAGACCTAAAAAGGATAACATTTCCGAATTCAAGCCCCCTAACCGTTTCTACAATAACATCATCACCAACTGAGGCTCCGCTATCAAGTGGGTCAAAATAATAGATTTTTCCGGTTTTTTTAAATCTAACTCCAGCTACATCTATCATCTACATTCCTCCTATATACATAAGTAGAGCTTCTATGCTTAGATCATAATTCATATTTTTAGATAGGTTTTCTTTAGTTAATAGAATTTTATTATATATAAAAAGTATCCTATCCAAAGTCAAATCTTCAAGCTCAAGTATATTTAATTTATCTATATTAATTATCTTTTCTTTCTTATTAATTTTTATAAATGCTAAATCTCTAAACCACAAGCTAAAAAAATTTAAAATATCTTCTATATTTTCCTTATTTTCTTTAAAAAAATCCAAGTATGAAAAAATATAGTAGGAACCTGTCCTTATAAGATTATCTAAAATCCCAATAAGCTCATCCCTTTTTTTCAAAAGTTCAACATCTTCTTTATATCTTTTGGCAAGACTTATGCTTCCACAAGATAAATTTGAAAAAAGCCTAGCATTTTTTTCTGACAAGCCAGTTTTTAAAAGATAATCATAAATTCTTTCAACTGAAATATTTTGAAATTTCAAAATTCTAGCCCTAGATCTAATAGTTGGTAAAATATTTTTAATATTAGATGAAACCAAAATAATTATCAGATAATCCTCAGGCTCTTCTAAAGTTTTTAAAAGAGCATTTTGTCCTTCGATTGTAACATTATCAAAACCATCAATTAAAATGATTTTTTTATTAGATTCAAAAGGCTTGGTCCCAGCTTTTTCAATCAATTCCTCAATTTGTTCTTTTTTTATAGTTTCTTTCGAAGAAACTTCAATTAAGTCTGGGTGAAAATAATCATATAAAAGATTGCAAAAGGACTTATCATTTTTATTATCTCCACAAAGAATTGCTCGGGCAAAATTTTTAGCTTGTGCATATTTTCCTATTCCTTTTGGACCAACGAATAAATATGCATGAGAAAAATCTTTATTTTTTAAGGCTAAATCCAGTTGACTAGAAACATTTTTATCTTCTAAGAAAATTGAATTGTCATTTTTCATTATATTCTTTTAGATTCTTCCAAATCTACTACAAACATTGTTGCTCCTGCAACTTCAAAAGAGCCTTTTTCAGAAACTACTTCTTCTTTTTCTGTTATTTCTTTGAATATATCTTCAATTGCTTTTATTTCATTATCTTTACAGCCTAAAAGAAGTGTTGTGTTACCTGATTTGAAAAATCCACCAGTAGACGAAAGCCTTGTTACATAAATATCTTCAGTTAAAAATCTATCAATAAGATCATCAATAAATTTATCTTGAACTATTGCTATTATCATCTTCATTTTTATCACCTAAAATCTCTTATAATCTACTACATTCATAACAAAAATTGTAGCTCCACCCACTTTAACTTCAACAGGTACAGGAATCATTGCTTGTCCTGGAATATTAATAGGTGCTATTGTTTTATTTACTATACGGGTTTTTGAATTTTCTTCCATAATTTTCATAAATTTAGGATACACATCTTCCTCAACACCTGACAAAAGAGTAGTATTTCCAGCCTTTAAAAAACCACCTGTTGAAGAAATTTTAGTTACTCTAAAACCCTCTTCATTTAATCTCTGAATTAAATTTTCACTATCAACATCTTGAACAATTGAAATAATCAGTTTCATTTCAAACCTCCTACATTGTCAAGTACCTCTAGGGTATCTGAAAAAACTTTATCTATGCTTTGCCATGCGTCTATAAAATAATAGTTATCTTTTTTTTGCAAATTTTTGTAAAAATCACGGACTTTGTTATGAAAATCATCTCCTGCCCTCTCTAGTCTGTCGGCATTTTCTAATTTTCTTGCTAAAGTTTCTTCCTTATTTAAAAATATAAAAACTATATCTGGCTCAAGACCCATAGTTGCATATTCATTTATTGCTTTTATATGGTCTAAATTTTGATTTCTTCCAATACCTTGATAGGCAAGAGAAGATAAGACAAATCTTTCACACAAAACTACCTTCCCACTTTTTAAGGCAGGTTTAATTTTTTCTTCTACGTGTTGAGCTCGACTAGCTGCATAAAGTAGGGCTTCACACCTATAATCCATTTCCCTATATGAGTTATTTAAAATAATATCTCTTATAGCTTCAGAAATTCTAGTGCCACCAGGCTCTCTGGTTTTTATAACTTCTATATTTCTTTTTAATAATTCTTCATAAATGAGATTTGCTATGGTGGACTTTCCTACACCATCAGCACCCTCAAAAGTTACAAATAGACTCATCAACTACCTCTATTTTTCCTTGATTAATCCCTACAACTTCAATACCTTCATCTAAATTATTTAATATTATATCAATAATTTCTTTTGTAATCCTCTCACCATAACTTATAATAGGAATTCCCGGTGGATAAAAAGCTACATTATTTGCTGAAATCATTCCACAGGAATCTTTTAAATTTTTATAAATTGACGGACTGTCAAAAGCTTTTCTAGGAGAGATTATTCTTTTACTTGTAGGAAATTTAAGCTTAGCGATTTTTTTATACTCTCCATTTCTAAGAGATAAAATAACATCTATAAATTTTCTCAATTCACAAATTTCTGTCAAGGGAGAAAATATAGCTAAAGCATAATATAAATCCCCCATCTCTAACCTAATATTATATTCTAAATGGAATTTTTTTACAATTTCAATACCGCTCAAAATAGGCAGTCTGAAAAGAAATTTCATAGTATCATATGAAGCTATAGTAGAATCATTAATATTATAACTCATAATGCCCGTATCTTTACTTATTTTGTCTAATTCTTTTCGTAAAATTTCTAATTTTTTATAACCCTCTTTAACCATATAGTCTATTCCTTCTTCTTGGGATATTAGAAACAAATATGATGGTGAAGTTGTGGTATAAATATTTATAACTTTTTTCAGTTTATCAACATCAACCCTATCGTTATTTACATGCAATAAAGCTGTTTGAGTTAAGGATGGTATAGTTTTGTGAGTGGAGTTAATAACTATATCTGCCCCTGAAAAATTAGCACAAAATTCTTTCATATGAGAAAAATATAAATGACTTCCATGGGCTTCATCAATAATTACATAAACATTGTGTGAGTGACAAAGTCTTACAATTTCTTTTAACTTTAATATGCCACCATAATAATTGGGGCTTACAAAAATTGCAAGTTGAATTGAATTTTCTTCTAAAATATTTTTTAAATTTTCGAGTTCGATTCCTAAAAATATGGCATTTTCCTCATCATATTTTGTATTTATATAAATGGGATTTAGATCGTTAATTATTATGGAATTCATAACAGACTTGTGAGTATTTCTCTGCACAAGAATATTATCTTTTCTTTTAGCAAGGGTTGATATTGCAATATTTATAGCTCCTGATGAACCGTTTGGAATATAAAATGAGTATTTAGATGAGAAAATTTCACTTACTTCTTCTTGGGACTTTTTTATTGCTCCTTGAGGGTTTAAAAGATTATCCGTATCAAGAAATTCCGTCAAGTCCCTTTTAATGTCAAGGTCAAAATATTTTTTACCCTTGTGAGCCGGCATACCAAAAGCATAGTCATCTTTATATTTGTCAACGGATTCTTCTATATATTTTCTCATATGGCATAAACTTGGCAAGAATCTAATACATCAAGTGCTGCTTTGTGTTTTTCTTTATTAAGACCCGCACACAAATCTTTATAAATTAAAAGTTCAATTTCGGGAAGAAAAGCCTTAATTAATAAAGCATTAGAAACTACACATATATCAGTACAAACACCTGTAAAATAAATCTTTCCTATATCTTCTCTTTTATCTAAGTCAACTAAATATTTAACAAGATCCTTAGAACCAAAAGTATTTTTCTCAAAAAATTTCCCGTGATTGAAATTTTTACAAGCCTTAAATTCATCAATAATTTCATGACCCCAAGTATTTTTAATACAATGTTTTATCGGCAAATTTCTGCCTTCTTGACTTTGTAAATAATTTTTATCATGAGTATCAAGTGTATAAATAACTTGACCTTCAAAATTTTCTATCTTTTCTTTTAATTTATCAACAATTTCTAATGCCTCTTTAGTATTTAAAGTTTCCTTAACAAAATCATTTTGCATATCAATTACAAGTAAAATATCCATAAAAAACTCCTTTTTTATAATTATACTATATAGTTAAATTTTATTCTTAATTAAAAAAATTAAAAATATTTAAAAATTTAACAATTTCTTAATAAAAATTTTAAGATTATTGTGTACAATATAAAGAGTGAAAATTATTAGAGGGAAGAATGAAAAATATTACTTACAATTCTAAAGAAAAACTGATAAAAGAAATAAAATTTTTAGAAGAAAATACCCGTTTTAAAAATAACAAGAATTTTATACAGCATGGGACTACAAGTATATATGACCATGTTATTAAAGTTGCCTGGCAGGCAATTTATATTAGTGAAAAATATAAATTAAGGGTGGATTTAGATTCACTTATAAGGGGAGCTTTACTTCACGATTATTTTTTGTATGATTGGCATAAGCCACATAAATATAGACATATTCATGGCTTTACTCATCCTTATACTGCCTATAAGAATGCAACAAGTGAACTAAAGCTTAATAAAATTGAAAAGGATATAATAATTAAGCATATGTTTCCATTAACAGTAATTCCACCAAGGTATTTAGAATCCTGGGTGGTTAGTTTAGCAGATAAAATTGTAACTGTTAGAGAAACTTTAAATCCTAAAGAAAATAATTATTATCTATTGGAGGCTGATATAAGTTGACTTTTATAAAAATATATATTTGTTTTTTTATATATTCTATAATAGGTTGGATTTGGGAATCATTTTTATGCTCATCAGTGGAATTAAAAAAATTAGTAAATAGAGGATTTTTTCTCGGCCCTTACTGTCCTATATATGGACTTGGTGCCACTCTATCATATTTACTCTTAAGAGATATAGGCTCTGCCACACTTATATTTATTTTGGCTTCAATAGTTTCTTGTACTATTGAATATATTGTTGGCTATATTTTAGAAAAAATGTTCAAAGATAGATGGTGGAATTACGACAATTATCCCTTCCAACTTCATGGAAGAGTGTGCCTTTATGGCTTAGTGATTTTTGGCTTGGCAAACGTAGTAATAGTAAAATTTTCTACACCTTTTTTGATGTTTTCCCTATCAGTAATTAAGGATTCAATCTTAATTGGTCTTGCTATTTCCATAAGCCTTGTATCCTTTGTTGATTTGATAATTACAATATCAGCAAGAAAAAAACTCAACAAAAGGCTCTCAAATATTCATGAAAGATTGGAAGAAAAGGCAGATATTTATTTTGAAAATATGACTAACAGCTCTGCTTTTTCTAATGAATATTTATTAGAAAGAGGAAAGATTCTAAGAAATAAGGCTATGAATATTAATGAAAAATTAAAGACAACTGAAGACAATATAAAATCTTATAGAGATGAATATTTTTCTTAATGAAGATTTTAATTAAAATATAAAACTGACCTTAAAGTTAAATTAAAAACTTAAGGTCAGTTTTTTAAATCATATTTAATTTTTAATTTTCTTTATTTTTAAAACTCTAAAGATTAATCTTCTTTGTAAAGTTTTCCAGCTATTGGACCTGAATCAAGAGTATAAATTTTTTCAATTTCTATAATAACACAAGCTTTTTTAGGAGCTACTCCCACTTTTTCTTTAGCAAGATTCATATGTTCCTCATCTGTATAGCTTGTAGCTTTTCCCACAAAACGATAGCCGTGATTATTTTCTCTATCAGCAAAGGCTACTGCAATTTTCCCATTTTCTTTTATGTTATTAAAATGCTTTCCGCCTGTATTTTCACAAAAGATTAAATGATTTTCATCTAAATATCTCATTGTACGTTTTGGTCCAATGTTAGGATTTGAATCTCCATCAACTGTAGCAACATAAGCTAATTCTTTTGCTATTATTTTTTTCATATCTTCATTTATTTTCATAATACACTCCTTAAAAAAATAATCTTTTTATAAATATACTTCTTAATGATATTATATATCACTATTATTATACCACTTTTTTTCTCAATTAATTTAATTATTTCTATATCTATTAATTTTCTTTTCTTATTGTTAAAATATATGAGGGGGTGATATTTTGCAAAATTTTCACGGGGCTAATTTATTTGAAATTGCCCAAAAAAATCATGTTGATATAAATGAAATTATGGATTTTTCTTCCAACATAAATCCTTTAAGCCCCAGTCCAAGGGCTTTAAAATTTTTAAAGGAAAATCTGGATTTAATAAGGACTTATCCTGACCCGTCCTACAATAATTTGAAAAATTCTATATCATCTTATGTCCATTGTCATAAGGACCATATAATATTAGGCTTAGGAGCTACGGAACTTTTAATTAACTTTATAAATATAATAGATCCAAAAAAATCTCTTATCTTATCACCTTCATATAGTGAGTATGAAAATAATCTCAGAAATATCGGAAGTCAAATTTATTATTATCAGCTTAATTTCGATGATAATTTTAAAATATCATGTGATTATATAATTGATTTTATAAATAAAAATAACATTGAACTTTTTGTGTTTTCTAATCCCAATAACCCTACTGGTTCTATTCTCACTAATACTGAGATTAAAAAAATATTAAATCACACTAAAGCTTATATAATTGTTGATGAAACTTATATTGAATTTACTGACATGGATATTTATTCCTGTACAAACTTAATTTCTTCTTTTGATAGGTTAATAGTAACAAGAGGAACTTCAAAATTTTTTGGTATTCCAGGACTTAGGCTTGGTTATTCATTAAATTCTAATGTTGAAATAATTGAAAAATTCAAGAAAAACCAAGTGCTTTGGCAAATAAATATTTGTGCAGATATAATGGGTCAAGAAATGTTTAAGGATAAGGAATATATTGAAAGGGTCTTTAAATATGTTACAGACCAAAGGCTAAAATTAACTGATGAAATAAAAAAAATCAATAATTTGATGCCTGTAGAATCTAAGGGCAACTTTATTTTGGTAAAAGTTTTGAAAGGAACTAATAAAATTATTGTTGAGAAATTAAAAAAAGACCTTATATTTGTAAGAGATTGCTCAAATTTTAAGGGACTTGATGATACATATTTCAGATTTTGTATCTTAGATACCAAGTCCAATGAAATTTTTATTAAAAAACTAAAGGATATTAAATTATGAAAAAACTTTTGAGATATTTTATAATTTTTAGTGTTCTATTTTCCTTTATATTTGTAAATGCAGGAGTTAATAATTCTTATCTTAATGATAATCTACCTATAAAATCAGAAAATCATTACACTAAAAAAGCTAAAATAAAAAATAATATAAAATTAAGCTACTGGGCTCTTTATGATATTAATGACAGCCAATTTTACGGCATATTTCCTTTTGAAAGAAATAAGGAAAATATGGATTTTACAAAAAATTTGACCCTTGATGATGCTAAATACTTATATAAAAATACAAAAGACAAGTTAAATTCTCTTAATATAAATACAAACGATAAAGAATTTAACTTCAAAAATCTAAATAGGAATGAAGTTATCTCTTCAATTTTATTCCTTGTCAATAAAGACGAAAGCTTCAGTCAAAAATTTTTCTATGGTTTACAAGATAAAGATTATTTAAATAAAAAAATCTCACTTCAAGAAAGTATCTGCCTATATACAAGGGCTTGTAAAGAAATCATAGGTGAAGAAAATAAAGAATCTCAAGGATATTTTTATAAAGTTGAGAAAGGAAATAATAAAATATATCTTTTAGGCTCAATTCACTTAGGCATAAAGGAAATGTATCCCATTAGGTCTGAAATCATAAAGGCTTTAAATGAAAGTAAAGAAATCTATTTTGAAATTGATCCCACAGATCCTGAACTTTCAAAAATTTATAAGACAAATATGTACTATGACTCTAAGGGTAATTTGGAAAATGATCTGGGTCAAACATACAATAGACTTCTACCTCTTCTTTTACAAAGAGGCATACCTAAAGAAAGAATAAATAAAATAAGACCTTGGGCTATATATAATATGCTTTCTTTAGATGAAAAAAATATTTATGGGTCAAGCTACGGTATAGAAAATTATTTTTCTAACCTTGCCCTTATAAATAACATTCCCATTAAAGAATTGGAAAGTGCAAAATTTCAAGCAAAGCTCTTAAAAAATTTTGACACTGATATGTACGCATCAATGATTGAAGATTTAATTTCTGAAATCGAAATTAACGGATACAAAAATATTAATCAAAGTCTTTATCTTACACAAAAGGATTGGATAGATGGAAATACAAAAAACCTTAAGGCTCTAACTGAAGATGACGGTTACTCACAAGCCCAAGTTTCCTTTGACAAGGCACTTTTAGATAAAAGAGATATTGACATGGCAAAAAAAATTGATAAGCTTTTGAAGGAGGAAAACAACAAGACTATATTCGTTGTTGTAGGTGCCGCCCATTTAGTCCCCCAAACTTCTGCAAGAGGTATCTTGGAAGATATGGGTTACAAAGTTATTAAATTATAAAAAATTCACCCCTAAATTATTTTAGGAGTGATTTTTTTTATTTCATAGAAGAACTACATCCGCATTCTTTGTTGTTATTTTCGCTCTTAGAATTATTTTCTTTTGCTTCTTTATTTTCCATTGATTTTTGACATTTTTTGCAGTGAGGACATTCTTTTTCACCCTTATCGTGTAATTTACATTGGCAAGTACATCCATTTTCTTTATCTCCACTGCAAGTGCAAGTTTTTTCTCCACAACAACAGCATTTCTTTTCTTCTGTTTTTAATTCAACTATTTTCTTTTCATTATTAAAATCAATTTTTACTCCTACAAGTTCAGCTAAATCTCTTATAGGCAGATAATTATTATCCATAATATTTGCAGTTTGAACTTTAACTTCTTTGTTGTCTAATAAAACTATTTGTTCAGAAAAAATTGCCTTAGCGCTTGCTTCTTTATTTTCTTTTAAATCTTTGTCTGTTTTGTTGTAAGTTTTTCCGCTTTCAATAACTACGGCTTTTTTTTGCTTATCAAAAGAAATATCAAACTTTTTATTAGTTTTAGATAAAATAGCAGCAAAATCACGCAATTTTACATAATTTTTTCCTTGGATAATATATGCTGGTATTTGAACTTCTTCACCATCTAATTGAATCTTTTGTGGTGTTTATTGTGCAACTTGTTTTTCTGTTCCAGCAAAAATTGTGCAAGGAATAAGTACAGTAAAAATTAAAAGAAATGATAATATTTTTTTCATAGTTTCCTCCTAAAATTTCAAATATTTTTAATAAGATATTATAAAGCCATATTTAATAATATTCAATAGTTTTTGAAAATAATTATCATTTGTTTTTTTGTAAATAAAAAAGAAATTTAGAATTAATCTAAAATTTCTTTTAAATGGTCTATGGATGTTTTGTTGGTTGTATCATAATATAAGGGACTAACTGTTGCATAGCCCTGATTCAAATAATATATATCCGATTCTTTATCTCTTTCAAGTTCTTCTGAAAATCCTTTGAGCTTTAAATTATACTTATTTCCTTCTGAACTTATATCATAAATACTCATGACATCTCTTCCTACTTTTGCAACTTTTATTCCTTTTATTTCATCATAATTTAAAAAAGGCACGTTTAGATTATAAACCTGTAAGATATTTTCATCTTTAATCTTATCAAAAAGTTCCATGGCAATTTTTGCTGCCGACTGATAATTTACTTGACCTTTTACATAGGATGCTGATACAGCAACTGATTTTATATTAAATAAATTAGCTTCTATGGCAGAAGAAACTGTTCCTGAATAAAGAACATTGGTTGCTGCATTATAACCAGAATTTATTCCAGAAAAACAATAATCAAATCTTTTGTCGCACAGATGAACTGCTGCTCTAACACAATCTGCTGGCGTTCCAAAAACCGAAAAAGCTTTTACCCCCTTAAGAGAATCGAGTTCTATATTTTGTACAACTAGAGGAGTTTTAAAAGTTATGGCATGGCTTTTGCCTGAATTTTCCACGTTGGGAGCTGCAATTGTAACTTGATGGCCCTTATCTATTAAGGTCTTGGCTAGAGTCCTTATTCCCTCTGCCATGATTCCATCATCATTTGTGACTAATATGTTCATAAAACCTCCTATAAGTCATAGACTTTTCCTGCCTCGTATCTTGGTGCTACATCTAAGGTGTAGTCCACATCTCTAATAATATATTTGGAATTTAAATATTGTTCATTTGTTTTAGCTGCAATTTCCGGATTATTATTTTCATTAGAAAGATGGCCTAGAACAACAATTTCTTGATTTTTAGATAAAAGTTTTTCTAAAACTTCTGCACAATTTTCATTGGAAAGATGCCCCTTTGTAGACATTATTCTTTTCTTGCTAGCCCATGTGTATCTTCCGTTTATCAACATATCTACATCGTGATTTGATTCCAAATAATATAGAGATGAGCCTTTCATACTTTCAAAAGCATTTGAATTTACCCAACCTGTATCTGTTAAAAGAGATATCTTTTTGTTACCCATGATTACAAATCCGCAACCTTTTTGACAATCATGAAAGGTATCAAAAGCTTTTATTTTTAAATCTTTAAAATTAAAAGCCCTGTTGTTTTCAAAAATATAAATATTTTCAGAATTTATTTTTTTTACCACAGGTGTCATCGCTTGGGCAGTTTCTATGTTAGAAAAAACTTTTATATTGTATCTTCTAGACAAAACTCCCACTGAAGTTACATGGTCCCTGTGTTCGTGAGTTACAAGAATGGCATCAATAGTAGATGGATCTATGCCACGAGATTTAAGATTATTTTCAATTTTCTTGCCTGAAAGTCCGGCATCTATTAAAATTCTTGTATTTTTATACTCAACAAATTGACAATTTCCGCTTGAGCCGCTGGCAATTGATATATATCTCATAACTACCTCCACTGATAAATTCTATCATATTAGGAAATTATTGTTAAGCTAGAAAGTATCAATTACTATATTATCTCCATCTGAAAATTCTATTTTCCATGCAGGAATGGCTCTACCTTGCAAGGCTTTTGTTATATCTTCAATATATCCTTGGTCTTCTGGATTAAAATAATAACATGGGACTATTCTTTTTACAATTTTCCCATAAGATTCTTCCTTATCAATAAGAGCAAGTAAAGCCCTTGGTGCTGATGATAGTCTAAACTTTGCTTTTGATTTTTTTAAAACATTTAGCCACAATCTATCCATACTTACAACGCCTCTATTATCTATTACAAAATTTGTGTAAGAGGATTCCAAAGAGTTTTTCTCAAATATTTTGGAATAATTGAGATAGTACTTACCCTCATCAAAATAAGAATATGAAAGTTCCATGTCATCAATATTGTAGTTATTATTAAGCATAAAAATTTCACATATTTTTTGGGCCTTTTTTAAGGAATCAACATCATAAATTTTTACTTTTGCGGAATTTTCATAAAAAATTCTCCTGTAATTAAATAAATTTATATGCTCGTTGTTGTAATTAATCTCAATTCTGTCAGTAGAAGGATGGGTAATTATTCCTAAACTGTCAAAAAATCTTCTGTTTAAAGATTGTTCATCGTAAGACTCAAATTCAACTAAAAGTGAAGAGAGTCTGGGGTGTTTTTTTGGAATTTTACAATCAATTTCTATTTCAAAATTTGCAAGTATATCCTTAGTGTTTGCTATAGAATATTTTGACAACGATAAATCTCTGGTATTAGAATAAGATACCAAAAGAATTATTGATAGTATAAGGTTTGTTATTATAAGAGCTATTATTAAAATTGTTTTTGATTTTTTCCAATCCATAATATCACCTTATTAATATTAATTTACCAAGACTAATATCAAAATAATATTTCTTGCCATTAATTAAAAGTTCGTAGGCAAGTTTTAGCTTAGATGAATCTGTTGTGCTTTCATTTATATAGACTATAGAAAGATTATTTAATAAATTTAAGATATCTTCAGTTTTTTCTTGAGGAAAAATTTTCAGATTTCGATCAATTATAGTTTTTATATCTAAAACTTTTACCCTCAATTCATTATAAGATGGGTCATCAGCTCTTTTAAAATAGTATTCTCTATAAAATTTAACATGATTTGAAAATACATCCATCTCAATGAAAGAATTATCCTTGGAATTTAAAACTAGATTCTTGCCTGATTCTCTCAAGTTAAAGAAAAACTTATAACCTAAAGAGCCCTTATATTCTATTGGATTTGTGCTGTCTAAATAAACATTAGATGTCATGCCGGAATTTCTTGATAAAAATTCAAGGGCTGTTATTATTGATGTATATAAGTTCCTATCAGTAACATTAAATTCTTCCTCATTGGAGTATTCCACAATTCCATTCTTATTAAAGGATATATATTTATTTTCATAAATGTATGAAGTTTTTTCGCTCTGTTTAATTTCCTTTATATAATCAAGATCTGTTTGTAAATATCTTACCGCTAAATTATTTCTTATATAATCTGTCAAGGCATCTGTTGCTATATTATAATAAATTTTTTGAGTTTTTATGAAATCAGAATCAGGAATTAAGGTATCCTTATAAATTCCATACCTTTCAAAAAAGTTTATATATCTTGTTCCTAAATTTTTTGCATTATCAATGAGTCTATTCATTTTTAAATTTGTTTTTAAGCCCAATAATTTATAAAAATTATTGGATGCGCAAAGATAAACATCATTATCATCTGATATATATATAGAATTAATTGATAAATTAATGTTACTATCCTTTTTATTTTCCCCAATAAGATTAATTAATATTGATGCAGAAATGGGGGATGAAAATTTAAAAACTAAAGATTTTTTGTTCTGTAAGTTTAGATAGGTTTTTTCATCTATCATTATAAGATTTTCAGAACTTGCATTTTCAAGAATTTCCGAGATGTCAGATGAATATAATTTCCAATAATCCTTGAAATTTCTTAAAACATAATGTTCTCTATATCCTAAATTTACAACAAGCATTGAAGGCATAAATACATCCATAGATGCATCCTCAGATTTAAAGACTAAATCTTCCACCTTATTGGGCATAGAAAAACTAATCCATAAAAATCCCGCTTGAATAAGTAATAAAATTATTAATAGCAAAAGAACCAAGTTTATAAAAAAATCTCTCTTATTTAAATTCATAATAATCACCAGCTGGGAAGAACAATTCCACATCAGTTCCCACATTTAAAGTTGAGGATATTTTTATGCTTCCTCCTAGGGATTTAATCATCTCATTTGCAATAGATAGACCTAATCCAGTACCTCCCATTTCACGAGATCTTCCCTTTTCGACCCTATAAAATCTTTCAAAAATCATCGGCAAATCTTCTTTGGGTATTCCTATACCATTATCTTTTACTGAAATTTTTACAAAATTATTTTTACCATTTTTATAATTTTCGGCAGCAATTAAAATCTTACCGCCTTCTTTTGTGTATTTTAAAGCGTTAGAAATTATATTAATTAAAATTTGACTGGCACCATGCCTATCTGAATATATGGTTCTTATTTTTATTGGAACGTCTATAGAAATATTATGAGATTTTTGTGAAATTAATAAACTTTGACTTTCCACAGCTTCTTCAATAAATTCATAACAATCAAAAGTTTCTTTATTTAAGTGTTCTTTTTTGTAATCAATATTAGAAAGAACAAGAAGATCTGAAACTAATCTTGCCATCCTTGCATTTTCTCTTTCTATTACCTTTAAAAAATGATTTATATCTTCTCCAGCAACTCCATTTAATAAAGTTTCTGTGTATGAGCCTATAGTTGTAATTGGTGTCTTTAATTCATGGCTAACATTAGCTACAAATTCTTTTCTCAAAATGTCTAATCTGTGCTCCTTATTTATATCTGATAAAACTATGATTAGCCCTTCATTTTCCTTTAAATCTGACTTATAGGGAGCATATTTTAACTTATAAAAATGATTTTTTATTTCTGCAAGCACTTCTCCCTGTAAACTTTTTTCAATATCGTAATTGATATCTTTTAAACCAATTTTCTTAAGATTAATTTGAGTATTAATCCTGCTATCATCAAGAGATAAAAGGTTTTTAGCTATACTATTAGCATGAATAAGTTTATTTGTCCTGTCAACAGCTATAACTCCTTCAGCCATATAATTAAATATGGTGTTAAGTTTTGACCTTTCCAAATCATTTTTTGCAATAGTATTTTTTAATTCATCGGTCAAATAATTAAACATATTACCAAGTTGACCAATTTCATCATTACTTTTTACATCAACTCTTTGATCAAAATTTCCCTTAGCCATTTCACGAGCTTTTCTTGTAACATCTCTTATTGGTGTTGTTATAGAATTTGCAATAAAATAACCAAGAATTGAAGTGATCAATAGGGAAATAACAGTAGCATAAGAAATAATAATTTTTGCTTCGCCAATTAATTCATAAATAGAATTTAAATTTTCTGTCATATAAACTATAGCTATAACATTTCCCTCATTAGATAAAATTGGGCTTGCAATATGTTTACTGTAAAGATTTTGCGATTTATTTAAAACGATTCTTTCTTCCTCTCTACCTTTAGAGGCATCTGTTAGAAGAGAAGATTCCAAAAATGCTAAAGAATATGCACTTTTCCCCCTTAAATTCTCATCAGAATTTAGTGATGTAGAAATTACTTTAGGATTGTCACCACTAGATAAGATATAAACATTTTGACTAGAAGTTAAGCCCCAATTTTTTAAATTCTTATCAAGAAAAATATAATTATCTTCACCACCCTTAATGGTGGCAGAAACAGCCGTAGAAATTGATGATATTGTTTTTTTCATATTCTCTTCGACTTTTTCTCTTTGTATAACTTCAAGCCTTTGTATGATAAAAGAACCTACAATAGACATACAGATAAGTACAAGAACAAAATATATTAATACAAATCTGAATTTAATACTTTGAAAAGTATTTTTGAGCATTATTTAACCTCTCCGTCAAAATAATATCCTACTCCTCTTTTTGTAAGAATATACTTATAATCTTTAGAGGTATCTTCAACTTTTTCACGCAAACGTCTAATTGTTACATCAACAGTTCTTATATCTCCATAATATTCATACTCCCAAACTTTTTCTAAAAGTTCTTCACGAGAAAAAACTACACCTGGATTAGAGGATAAAAATTTTAAAAGTTCAAATTCTCTCAAAGTCAAGTCAAT
>NZ_AEAA01000097.1:0-1272 GCF_000179335.1 Peptoniphilus sp. oral taxon 836 str. F0141 | reverse complement strand
TATAAAAAATCTATTAAGCCTCCACCTACTTGTACCCGCTAGGGTGAAACAACAAAAAAGAAAGGAAGTGATAAAAATGGCAGACAGTTTTCATTTTTCAGTAAACATAATATCAAGAGGAAAAGGCAAAAGTGCAGTAGCAAGTGCAGCATATATAAGTGGAGAAAAAATAAAAAATGAATGGGACGGAGTAACCCATGACTATACAAGAAAAGAAAAAGTATTAGTAAAAAATATAATATTGCCTGATCATATACCAAAAGAATTTAATGATAGGTCTACCTTATGGAATAAAGTAGAAATGGCAGAAAAAAATTCTAATGCACAACTAGCAAGACAATTCATAATAGGACTACCAAAAGAATTAACTTTAAGTGAAAATAAAAACCTGGTTGAAAGATTTATAAAAGAAAATCTAACATCACAAGGAATGATAGTAGATTATGCAATTCATGATGAGAGTCAAGATAAAAATGGAAATATTCATTGTCATATAATGACCATAATGCGACCCATAAACGAAAAAGGAGAGTTCTTAGCAAAGTCAAAAAAAGAATATATCCTAGATGAACAAGGAGAAAAGATTTTAAACAAAAATGGAAAACCAAAGACAAGAAAAGTAGAACTAACAACATGGAACGATAAAGGCAATGTAGAAAAATGGAGAGAAAATTTTTCAGACCTTTGTAATGAATATCTTGCAAAAAACAAGATAGAAAAAAGAGTAGACCATAGGAGTTTTAAAAGACAAAATTCTGATTATCTACCGACAATCCATTTAGGATCAGCAGCAAGTGCAATGGAAAGAAAGGGAATAGAAACTGACAAGGGAAACTATAATAGAGAAATAAGAAAATATAATGAACTTGTAAAAACAATAAAAGAAGAGATAAAAACATTAAAGGATTGGATAGGAAATCTATTAGATAACTTGTCTACTGCTTATGAAAAATTTAAGGATATAGAAAGAGATAAGGTAATAGACAACCCTAAACTTTTTAATCTAACAAATTATCTATTAACTTATTCAGAAATTCAAAAAGAAAAAAGTAAATATCTAAAAGGATATGCCAAAACCAATAAAGAAAAGTATGACTTCAAAAAGCTAACGAGTGCATATAGCTATTTAAGAAAAAACAACATAGAAACCATAGGTCAGTTACAAACAAAAATAGAAACTTTAAAGTCTAATAGTTACAAAATAAATAAAAAAGCAAAGACAATCCATAAAGAAATGGAAGATGTAGAAAAGAAAATTCTATACTATGAAAT
>NZ_AEAA01000098.1:0-2266 GCF_000179335.1 Peptoniphilus sp. oral taxon 836 str. F0141 | reverse complement strand
ATGGTGTAAATCTTCGTTTAGGTCAATCAGTTATGGAAATCATTGGAGATGAAAATAATAAAGTTAAGGCTGTTAAAACTGATAAGGGTCAATATGAAACAGATATGGTTCTTATGGCTATAGGCTTTAGACCAAACACCAGCCTAGGCAAAGATGATTTGGAACTTTTCAGAAATGGAGCATATGTTGTTGATAAGCATCAAAGAACTTCTGTGAAAGATGTTTATGCAATTGGTGATTGTGCTACAATTTTTGATAACACAATTGAAAATAAAAATTATATAGCTTTAGCAACAAATGCAGTTAGATCAGGACTTGTTGCAGCCTTTAATATTTTAGGAAAAGATGTAGAATCTCTTGGAGTTCAAGGTTCTAATGGAATTTGTATTTTTGATTTAAAAATGGTTTCTACAGGTTTAAGTCTTAAAAAAGCTAAAAAACTTGGTTTAGATGTAGAATGTACAGATTTTGAAGATTTGCAAAAACCAGAATTTATGGAACATGACAATCCAAAAGTAAAAATAAGAATAGTTTATGATAAGAAGACAAGAGTAATTTTAGGGGCTCAAATGGCTTCACATTATGATATGTCTATGGGAATTCATATGTTCTCCTTGGCAATTTATAAGAAAGTAACAATTGATGAGCTAAAACTTCTTGATATTTTCTTCCTACCTCATTTTAATAAGCCATATAATTATATAACAATGGCTGCTTTGGGAGCTAAATAAATCAGTCTAAAATCCTATTTATTAATATATTAAAATTTGAATAGCCAAGACCTCTAACATTTGGGGACTTGGTTATTTTATTTGTGTTTAAAATACAAGGAAAGTTTTTCGTGAACTTTATTTTTACATATTTTTATTTTATAATATTTATATTGGGTAAAAATCTAAGGCAACGTGTGTTGCCTTTTTGTCATATAAGAAAGTAAGTGATACTGTGAAATTTAAAATTCATTCAGATTATAAACCGACTGGGGACCAACCTCAGGCTATTGATAAATTGGTGGAGGGTTTAAATAAGGGCTATAAGCACCAAACTCTTTTGGGAGTTACAGGTTCTGGTAAAACTTTTACAATGGCAAATGTCATTGAAAGAGTTCAAAGACCTGCTCTTGTTATAGCTCACAATAAAACTCTTGCCTACCAACTTTGCTCAGAATTAAAGGAATTTTTTCCGGAAAATGCAGTGGAATATTTTGTGTCTTATTATGATTACTATCAACCAGAAGCCTACGTTCCTATGACTGATACTTTTATAGAAAAAGATTCGTCAGTAAATGATGAGATAGATAAATTAAGACATTCTGCTACTATGTCTTTATTCGAAAGACGTGATGTTATTATTGTCGCATCAGTTTCTTGCATATATGGTTTAGGGGACCCTATAGATTATGAAAATCTAGCGATTTCTTTAAGACCTGGCATGATTAGGGATAGAAATGAAATAATGTCAAAACTTGTAGATATTCAGTATGTGAGAAATGATTTTGATTTTTCTAGAGGAACTTTCAGAGTCAGGGGAGATGTGCTTGAGATTTTTCCAGCATCATCTTCTGAAAAATCTATAAGAGTGGAATTTTTTGGAGATGAAATAGATAGAATTTCTGAAGTAGATGCTCTTACAGGAAAAGTTTTAAGACTTTTGACTCACGCTTATATCACTCCAGCATCCCACTATGCAACAACAAAAACTAAAGTCGAAAAGGCTATTGTAACTATAGAGGAAGAATTAGAAGAAAGGCTTAAAGTTTTAAAAGACCAAGATAAACTCTTAGAGGCGCAAAGGCTTGAACAGAGAACAAGATATGATTTGGAAATGCTTGAAGAAATGGGATATTGTAATGGAATAGAAAATTATTCAAGACATCTTTCTCAAAGACCAGCTGGTTCAAGACCCTATACCTTAATAGATTATTTTCCTGATGATTTTATCACAATTATTGATGAATCTCACCAATCTATTCCTCAAATAAGAGGTATGTTTAATGGAGATAGGTCAAGAAAAGAAACTTTAGTTGAATATGGTTTTAGACTTCCATCAGCTCTTGACAATAGACCTTTAAGATTTTTTGAATTTGAATCAATGATGAAGCAATGTATGTATGTTTCTGCAACCCCAGGACCCTATGAAAGAGAGCATGAAGAAAATTCTGCAGAACAGATTATTAGACCTACAGGACTTTTAGATCCTCAAATTTTTGTAAGACCTGTTAAAAATCAAATTGATGATTTGGTTAGTGAAATAAATAAAACTGTTA
>NZ_AEAA01000099.1:0-1791 GCF_000179335.1 Peptoniphilus sp. oral taxon 836 str. F0141 | reverse complement strand
TCAATTCTTTTGACAGCAGAGGGAGAAAAATTTTCCTTTGGCAAGGACAAAGAAATAATTTTAAAAATTTATGGTTATCCTTTAATAAAAAGAGAATCTTATGAAAATAAAAGAGAAAAAGATTTATTAATAAACTTTTCAAAAAAAGAAAATTTTTACGAGGAGAAAAAACCGGAGGGAGAATTTTATATTGATTCACAAACAATAAAGTCTGCCCCGCAAGGAGAATTCTTTATAGTCCTTACAAATCTTCATGAAAATTATTATTTAGAAAATCTTTGCCTTGAAATTGTAAATAAGGGAGAATATCCGAATGCATCCAAAATTTCATTTAAAGATGGAAAAACTTTTGAATTTATAGACCTTGATGTTTTTAAATATGATGGTAATTTAAAGTCTTATCCTATAGAAATGGAAAGTAAAGATTTACAAAAAATCTCAGAAGCTTTAGAAGGTGGAGAGCTTTTGGGAGAAGATCAAATATACGCCCTAGCTCCTGAAGATGGATCTTATGATTTAATTTTTATGGGAAAAAAGGCAATTCATATCTTCATGTTTTTGACCCAAAACCTAATTCGGACGGTTTTTACTATTATGAATTTATAAACGAGGAAGACGGAAGGGCTTATTCTTTAAAACTCAAAAAAAATTTATTTAATATAATTAAAGATTTGGTTTTTGAAAAATATAAAATTATTAATAATTTAGACTTGCAAAAATAAAAATGATACTGTATAATAACAAAATATTAAAAAAGTTTTACATCTGATGAAAAATATTTAAAAAAGTTGTTGACAAATTATTTTTTGTAGTGTAGAATAAATTTATATTGATAAACTTGATAAAGAGAAGAGTAGTTAAGTGTTTGGGATTAAAGAGAGCTTCGTTTTGGTGAAAGAAGATAAACAAAACTTAATGAACATGGCCTCTTTGAAGGAAGGTTCGATAATTAGAGCCTGACGGGAACTCCCGTTATAGAGTCAGGGTATGATTGTACCTAGTGAGTTTATATGCGTGAGCATATATTAAATAAAGGTGGTAACACGAGCTTTCGTCCTTTTAGGATGGAAGCTCTTTTTTTATTCATGGAGGAAAAAAATGATAGAGGTAAAAAATTTAGTAAAGGCCTTCCAGGTAGATGGAAAAGAATTTAAAGCTCTTGATGATGTTTCTTTCAAAGTGAATGATGGGGAGATTTTTGGAGTGATTGGACTTTCTGGTGCTGGAAAGTCAACTCTTGTAAGATGTATCAATAGACTTGAAGAACCAGACTCTGGACAAATTATTATTGATGGTATAAAAATCTTATCACTTTCACCTGAAGAGCTTCGTAAAGAAAGAAAAGATATAGGAATGATTTTTCAATCTTTTAATCTTTTTATGCAAAAGACTGTTTATGATAATATTGCTTATCCTTTGGAGATATCTGATGTTAATAAAGATGAAATTGAAAAAAGAGTTAATGAATTGCTAAAGTTTATTGATTTGGAGGCTAAGAAAAATGCTTATCCCTCTGAACTTTCAGGAGGGCAAAAGCAAAGAGTTGCAATAGCAAGAGCCATAGCAACAAATCCAAGGATATTATTATCTGATGAAGGGACTTCTGCTCTTGATCCGGCAAATACTCAAGCTATTTTAAATCTTTTGAAAAAAATTGTTAAAGAATATAAGACAACAATTATTATGATTACTCATCAAATGGAAGTTGCAAAAGATATTTGCGATAGAATCGCTGTTATGGAAAGTGGAAAGATAATTGAAGAAAATGCTACTAAGGAACTTTTCAGAAAT
>NZ_AEAA01000100.1:0-102985 GCF_000179335.1 Peptoniphilus sp. oral taxon 836 str. F0141 | reverse complement strand
TTGCATATTCTATATTGACTTCTGATAAAACAAACAAAAAATATTTGGGTAAGATACTGGGATGCTTAATTATCATTATTGGGTGTATATGTTTGTATATTAATAATTAAATTAATTTAAAGCATAGAATATAAAAAAATTGTGATTCTTGATGAACCAACATCGGGTCTTTGTTACAAAAATATGATTAATTTAATAAAAATTTTTAAAGAAAATGAAAGAGCAAAATAAAATTATTATAATTATCACTCATGATTATGAATTTATAAAAATGGCTGGTGGAAATGTGGTGGAATTTGTAGATGAAAAGAAAAGGAATTGAGAGTTGGGGCTTTAAAATATTAACTACTGAAGATGCAGATATTTTATATTTTAAGCATCTTGATTTTGAAGATAATAGGATTACTTGTTATAGGTTATTTCCTGGTGTCTATATAATGTTTATTGATTTTAAACACAAATACAATGCCAAGGATTCTGAATATGATGGCAGGTATGGTTACAGGATTGGATATTCTTATGAGGGAAATTATTACACCTATATTAATAAAAATAAGGTCCTAATAACAAGAGAGATTTTTGTGGGCAAATCTATACCTAAATCAAAAGAATCTTATTCAACCAGTGATAGGACTATTGCCTTTAATATTTCTATTATTCCCAAAGAATTAGAAAAAGATTTTTACTATTATACATTTATTGAAGAATTTATAAGGATAGTTGAGGGGACCAAGGATATAGGTTATATCATTTCAGATGAAAAAATAATATATAGGGCTAATGAACTTATAGAAATTCTAAAAAATAAAGACAAGAAGTTAATATGTCTTAAAACCCTTGAACTGATCTATTTAATATCCAAGAAAAAATTATCAGATAATAGGAAAAAATATTACAAGAAAGATTTGCAAGATGATATAAATAAAATAGAAGAATATTTAAGGTTAAATATTTCTGAGAAAATTAATTTAGATTTTCTTTCAAAAAATTTTAAAATATCTAAGACAAATTTGAACAACAAATTCATTAGAAAATTTCAGTACACGCCAATGAGGTATCTAAATAATTTGAGAATGATTGAGGCGGAAAAACTTCTAATAGATTTAGAAAAAGAGATTACAGATATTGCTCAAGATGTTGGTTTTTCTAATCCATCAAACTTTTCTAGATCCTTTAAAAAATTTACAGGACTTAGTCCTAGCGAATACAGAAAAAATAACATATGATAAAAAATGACTTTACATAATAAAAAAATATTGTGTAAAGTTATTTTTTCTTTACATAATTTAAAAATAGATAAATGGGTATTATATAAAATATTAGAAAATTATAAAGAAATTCTATAATTCAAGGGATTTTATTTAAAATGTTGTAAATAATATTAGTTTAGTAAAGTCTTTTTTAAGACTTATTTTTTTACGTTTTTTAACTTATGTAAGGAGTTTAAATGGATAATATTAATTGGTATGAGCTTAGTAAAGATGAAAGTTTTGAAAAATTGTCCTCTTCAACTTTAGGTTTAAAAGAAGATGAGGCGAGAAATAGGTTAGAAAAGTATGGACCTAATGCCCTGAAAAAGGAAGAAAAGAAACCGCTTATTGAAAAATTAAAGGACCAATTTTTTGATCCCATGATTATTATATTAATTGTTGCTGCTATTTTTTCTGCCTTTTCAGGAGAAAAACTTGATTCATTTATTATTGTTGCTATAGTTATTGTAAATGCCTTTCTGTCAATTTATCAAGAAGGAAAGGCTGAAGAAGCCATTGCATCTTTACAAAAAATGTCAACACCTAAGTCAAAAGTCCTAAGAGATGGTAAAGAAATTCAGATTGATTCTGAAAAAATTGTTCCAGGAGATATTGTTATTTTAGAAACAGGAGATATTATACCTGCTGATTTAAGATTAATTGAATCTAATAATTTAAAGGTCGATGAATCATCTCTTACTGGCGAATCTGTCCCAGTCGATAAAGATGCTGAAAAAGTTTTTAATGATTATACAGAACTTGGAGATAGGGTTAATCTTTGTTTTTCTTCAACTATTGTATCTTATGGTAGAGCAAAGGGTGTGGTTATAGGAACAGGATATGATACAGAGATAGGAGATATTGCATCATCTATTACAAGCTTAGATAGGGAAGAAACACCTTTACAAAAAAAACTCGCAGGCTTATCTAAATCTTTGGGAATTTTAGTTATTGGTATTTGTATAATTGTTTTAGTGGTGGGACTTTTATACAAGCACGAACTTAAAGAGATGTTTTTAACTTCTATTTCTTTAGCTGTGGCAGCTGTTCCTGAAGGACTTCCGGCAATAGTTACAATAGTTTTATCTATTGGAATGGGAAAAATGGCTCAAAAAAATGCAATAGTTAAAAAACTTTTAGCTGTTGAAACTTTGGGGACGACTACTGTAATATGTTCAGATAAAACTGGAACCTTAACTCAAAATGAAATGACGGTTAGAAAAGTTTTTGTAGATGATAAGATATTTGATGTTTCAGGAACAGGTTATATGCCTAAAGGAGAAATTTCTCATAAAGGAGAAAAAATATCCTTATCAGATGAAGAAAATTTATATATACTTTCTTCTATAGCATCTTTGACCAATGATGCAAGACTTAATTATGATAATAATAAAGCAGAAATTATTGGCGACCCTACAGAAGTAGCTTTATTAACCTTTACTGAAAAGATAGGAAATTCCATTGATAAGTTAAAAGAAGATTTTCCTAGAATTGCAGAGATACCCTTTGATTCTGATAGAAAAATGATGACAACTTTTCACGAAAACTTTTTTGAAGGAAAAGTTTCTTCATTTACAAAGGGAGCTGCCGATATAGTTTTATCTAAGTGCCATAAAATTTTTCTTAATGGAGAAATTCAGGATCTAACTGATGAAATGAGAGAGGGAATTTTAACAAAAAATAAAAGTTTTGCTAAAGAAGCCCTAAGAGTTTTATCTTATGCATTTAGAAACTATAATGAAATGCCCAAAGATTTAACGAGCCAAAGCATAGAAAAAGATATGATTTTTGTTGGTCTAAGTGGGATGATAGACCCGGCAAGACCTGAAGTTAAAGACTCTATCAATAAATGTAAGAGTGCAGGAATTTCTACATTTATGATTACGGGAGATTATCTTGAAACAGGACTTGCAATTGCAAAAGAATTAGGAATCGCCGACTCAGAAGACCAAGCAGTTAGCGGAAAAGATTTAAAGGGTTTATCTGGTGAAGAATTTAGAAAACTTGTTAAAGAAAAAAGAGTTTACACAAGAGTTTCACCAGAGAATAAAGTTCAAATTGTTAAGGCATTAAAGGAGAACGGACAAATAGTAGCTATGACTGGTGATGGTGTTAACGATGCTCCGGCAATAAAAAAAGCAGATATTGGTATAGCTATGGGTATAACTGGAACAGATGTTGCAAAAAATACAGCCGAAGTTATTTTGACTGATGATAATTTTGCTACTATTGTAAATGCAGTTGAAGAAGGAAGAATTATTTATTCCAATATTAAAAAATTTGTGGGATATTTACTTTCATGCAACATAGGAGAAGTTTTAATTGTATTTATTTCAATTATTCTTAATCTGCCTGTGCCTTTAATTCCAATTCAACTTTTGTGGTTAAATCTTGTAACAGATTCTTTTCCTGCTTTGGCACTTGGCGTTGAAAAAGGTGAGGATGATATTATGGATAAGCCACCGAGAGAAGTTGATGAATCAATCGTTGATAGAAATTTAAAAATAACTGTTGCAATTCAAGCTATTGCTATAACTTGTGGGACTTTAGTATCTTATATAGTAGGATTAAATTGGTTTGGAACAAGTGGTCATGGATTAGAGATGGCAAGGTCTATGGCATTTACAACTCTTATACTTTCAGAACTTTTAAGGTCTTATTCAGCAAGGTCTGTAGATAAAACAATTTTCCAAATAGGAATATTTTCAAATAAAAGTTTATTTATGGCAACACTTTTTTCATTCTTACTAATGATTGCTGTAATTTATATACCATTTTTATCAAGCGCCTTTAAGCTGGTAGATTTAGATTTAAGAGAATGGGCAGTAGTTTTAATAAGTGCTTTCTTCCCCCTTGTTATAGGAGAAGTGCAAAAAGTTTTAAGATTTAAAAGTAAATAATTTTATAATTAATAAGTCTTTGCTGATGCAAAGACTTTATTTTTCATTTAGAATGTCCATAACAATTTTCATGTCAACATCCTCTATTGATTTTACAGACCAAGTTGGATTTTCATCTTTATCAATCATTGTAGCCCTAATTCCTTCGGCTACATCACCATTATCAGTAGCGTAATTTAAAATATGAAGGTCAAGGTCTATTGTTTGCTCTGCAGATAAATTTTTACACATAAAATATTTTTCAAATTGAACGTTAAGCATTAAAGGTGATCGAATTTTTAAATTGTGATAATTTTTATATGCGAAAGAGTCATCAAAATTATCTTTCAAGTCTTTATATATTTCTTTTACACTATTTTTAGAAAAATATTTTTCGATTTTATCCATATTTTGAGATATATAAGTATTTCTAATAGGTAAGTTATAATTTTTTGATGCTTCTTTGAATTTTTCAATAATTTTATCTTGCGGATTTTCCTTAGCTACTTTAAATAATTCTCTTATCAATTTTTGATAATTATCGCTTCTGCAAAATATATGAGAAAAATTATATCTCATCAGATCAGATGCTTCTAAAATAGCTCCAGTCAGACCAACATATTGACCTAGAGCTTGAGGAAGTGTGGATATATTTTTCCCAACAGAAACATCAGGCACAAAGCCAAGTTTTGTTTCAGGCATTGCCCATTTTGTGGTTTCATCTGTGATAATTATATCAGAATGAATACTAAGTCCAACGCCTCCACCCATAACAATACCAAACCAGTGACTTATAATTGGTTTTTTATAGGACATTATATATTTATCTAAAAGGACCTCTTTACTAAAAAATTCATGTTTATTTAAGCAGGAAGGATTTGTCAAAAAAGCCTCATAGAATTCTTTTAAATCTCCACCTGAACAAAATCCTCTTTGACCTGCTGCATCAAAAAGAATTACTTTTACATCAGATAAATTTTCCCATTCTTTTAAAGTTTCTTCTATATCAATAAACATTTCATAATTTAAGGCGTTTATTTTATCTTCTCTATTTAATGTAATAATTCCTACATTATCTTTAATTTCTTTAATAATCATTTAATCACCCAAAATAAGAATATTTTAGATAAAAAAATTTGTCAAGAATATTGACATAAATAATTTATGAGTATATACTGTTAATATACAATATATACAGTGGTGATTAGATGAATATAATTATTTCCGGAAAATCTGAAAAACCAATTTATGAACAAATAAAATATCAGATAAAAAAAGCTATAATTCTCGGACAATTAAAAAAAGATAGCCCACTTCCAGGCTTAAGAAGCCTTGCAAGTGATTTAAAAGTTAGTGTAATCACAACAAAAAGAGCCTACAGTGAATTAGAAAATGAAGGTCTAATATATACAGTTGCAGGCAAGGGATCTTTTGTTAGCTCCATAGATAAGGAGATTTTTTATGAAGAGGGAATAGAAAAAATTGAGGAAAAATTTAAAGATATTATTATAATTTCTCAAGATCTGAAAATGTCGAAAAAAGATTTATTTGATATTTTAGAAAATTTATATAAGATTTAGGTGATTTTATGAAAACAATAGAAATTAATAATTTAGAAAAATCATATGGAGATTTTCACTTAACCATTGATAATTTTTCTATGGAAAGTGGGACTGTAATGGGTCTTATTGGTGAAAATGGTGCAGGAAAAACAACTTTAATAAAATCCATTTTGGATCTTGTTAAATACAAGGGAGATATTAAAGTTTTTGGAAATCATATGTCAAAAGAGATTAAAGAGGATATTGGTGTTGTTTTTAATGAGGGGTTTTTCACAGAAAATTTGAAAATTAAAGAGATTGAAAAAATCATGGCGAGCCTTTATAAAAAATGGGATAAGGATTATTTTTATAAACTTATTGGTGAATTTAGAATTCCTAAGGATAAAAAATATAATGAGCTTTCAACTGGAAATAAGATGAAACTTAAAATTATAAATGCTCTTTCTTCCCATCCTAAATTACTAATTTTAGATGAACCGACTTCAGGACTTGACCCTGTAATTAGAGATGAAATTTTAGATATATTTTTTGAGTTTATAAAAGATGAAAATTCAAGCATATTATTTTCAACTCATATAACAAGTGATTTAGAAAAAATTGCTGATTATATAAGTTTTATTTCTCAAGGAAAGTTAGTATTTTCAAAAAACAAAGATGATTTAATATATGACTATGGAATTTTGAAAACAGACTCTAAAAGTTTAAGTAATTATGACAATAAACATTTTCTTAAAATAAAAGAAGAAAAATATAATACTGATGTCCTTATAAAAAATAAAAAGGAATTTTCCAACAAGTATAAAGATGCAATACTTGAAAAGCCATCAATTGACCAAATAATGGTATTTTATGAAAGAGGCAAATAATGAAAGCTATTTTAAAAAAAGATTTTTACGAAAATTTTAAATCTACAATATTATCAATTATTTATATTTTAGCCCTTTCAATATCGCTAAATTTAGTAAATTCTGCTAATAATAAAGTTTTTTTGGGGAGATTTATTCTAGGCTATGGATTAGTAATAATATCATTAAATTATTGCCTTAGAGATGTAAATAATTCAAATTATATGGATTATTTTAAGTATCCTATAAAAAGAAGTGATTTTGTAAATGCAAAATATATTGAATTTATAGGAATTGGGTTTATCTATATGGGCTTAATTTTATTATCTTTTATAATGATAAAAATTCCAGCTTATTTGGCCATAACGCTCTTTTCCTTACTATTTATTTTAAGCCTTATATCTTTTTTATTACCCCTAGCTTTTGCTTTTGCAAATAAAGGTAAAATATATCCAATTTTATTTTTATTAATTATCGTTCTATGTTTTGGTTTATTAGGTTTTGGAACTATTAAAACTTTTAAAATATATAATTCTATAAATATAAATGACATAAAAATAATTATAGTTTTAATTTCATTTATATTTTTGACAATATCTTATGTGGCATCAAAATTTATTATCAATAGAAAGGAATTTTAATATGAAAACTCTCTTTATAAAATTTATATATGAAAATAAAATAATGAATATAATTTTTGCTATAGGCATACTATTATTTATTTTTTTAACTTTAAGTTTTTCAGCAAATTTTAATGCATATTTAGTAGTTATTCCCTTAATTTATTATATTTTAAACACAATGCAATTTAAAGAAAAATTAATAAGCAGTTTACTTATCTATCCAATAAGTAGGGAAGCTGTTGTGAATTTTAATTTTTTAGTCAATATTTTTTTAATGGCATTATCAGTAATATTTGCTTTTAATTATTTATTGGTTATAGGAAAAATAGAATTTAAAAGTTTTTTAATAGTATTTGTAGCCATTTCTTTAGTAATGGCAGCATACTCTTTTATAATACCGATTAAATTAAAATATGGTGATAATTCTAGTATAACTTTGTTGATTTATATATTTCCCTCTATTTTCCAAATAATAAAGAATCTTTTTGGAGTAGATTTGATGAATTATTTTGATTTTTCAACAATTTTTAAAATTGTAAACTTTATAATTTTTAGTTTTATTATATATATAGCATCATACACATGGTCAAAGAGAATTATCAGAAATAAGGATTTTTAAAAAAGCTAGCCCCCTTTTTTGAAATCTTAATATTATTGTAAATTCTTTAAGGCTTTTTTAGTGTTATAATTAGTTAAAGGAGTGATTTTATGAAGAAGAAACTTTTATTTTTGTTATCTTTTTTATTACTCTTCACTGGCGTAAGTGCCAAGAGCGAAAAAACGATGACCCTTGTCATAAATAATATTGTCTTTGAGAAGGACTTTATTGTGAAAAATGACAGGATTCACATTCCCCTTCGCCTTGTTTCTGAAAATTTAGGCGCCGATGTTAATTGGAAGGGAGACACTAAAGAGGTTGAGATTATCAACAAGGGCAAGAAAATTGTTTTTTATGTCGATTCTAATGAGTATAGGATTGACGATATTGTCTACACAATTGATTCTCCTACTTTCATTTTAAAGGACAGAGTTTATGTGCCTGCAAGGGCTCTTGCCAATGCAATGAAGGCTAAGCTTGAGTGGAATGAAAAAGAGTTTTACTGTGCAATTGACAATGGCTACGAAAAAGATTCTACTCGTGATGTGGATTTATCTAAAGACGGAAAGGACCTCGCTATTATTGATAAGATAAGGAAGGTTACTGACCTTTCTGACTACTTAAAGGATGGGGTCATTAGGGTTGAAGAAGTGAAAGACGGCAAGGTTTATGAGTTGTTTTTAAAGGATTATGAAAAGAAGAATTTATCCATGAGATTTATCTTTGATAAAAATAATAATTTAAGATTCTATAAGTTTGACTACTTCCCTTGCGAAAAATATCCTTTCTTGGAAAAGCATTTAAGTGAAGAAGAATCAAAGAAGCTTGCTCGTGACTTTATGGACCTTGTTGGGGATAAGAAAAGATTTTTAAAGGAAAATGAATTAGGTGCAAATCAACAAGTCACGCCCGAAGCTGGAACTTACAATTTCTACACAAAATCTAGCCTCATAGCTGTTGATGCAAGCGGTGGTTTTGTCTACGCTTATTCTAATTATTAATGTTACAGAAATATTAAAAATGTAAAATTAAGTCACGAATTTGGGGATTGGAATTGATTTCCTATCCCTTTTCTGTATAATTAAGTTATCTTATATTTTTTAGGAGGAATAAAAAATGAACAAAAAAATTACATCACTATCTTTAGCAGGTATCATGCTACTATCTACTGCTAGCCCAGTTTTCGCTGCTACTGAAGCTAATACTAAAGTTAAAGAAACTACTAAGGCTGAACAAATGGTAAAAGACGCTAAAGAAGCTATGACTGATGCAAAAGAAAAAGTTGAAGAAAAAGGCAAAGAAGTTGTAAAAGAAACTAAAGAAGTTGCAAAGGAAGTTAAAGAAGAAGCTAAAGAAGCTAAGGAAAAGTTTGAAAAAGAACACCCTGGTGTTAAATACATTGGTGGAGCAGATGGTCAAACACAAATTTACACTAAAACTGAAACTAAAGATGTTAAGGCTACTACTCAAAAAGTTAAGCTTGACGGAAAAGATGTTGTAATCTACGGATACAATATTGACGGATACAACTACTTCAAACTTAGAGATTTAGCTGCTGTTTTAAAAGACACTAAGGCTAAATTTGGCGTTGAATACAAGGACGCAATGGTTACTCTAACTAAGGGTAGTGACTACAAGGTTGCTGAAACTGACCAAAAAGAAGTTAAGGCTATGTCTAAGGGAATGCTTACTAACGACAAGGTAATGGTTGGCGACAAGGCTCTTACTGCTACTGCATACAAGGTTGACGACAGCAATTACTACAAGCTTAGAGATCTAGGCGAAGCTCTTGGTTTTGGCGTTGACTATGACAAGGCTACTAACTCTGTTTTATTAATGTCTGAAAAAGAAGCTGCTAAAGAAGAAAAAGTTGCTCCTAAATTAGAAGAACTTAAAGAAGCTGTTAAAA
This sequence comes from Peptoniphilus sp. oral taxon 836 str. F0141, assembly GCF_000179335.1. Lineage (NCBI taxonomy): Bacteria > Bacillati > Bacillota > Tissierellia > Tissierellales > Peptoniphilaceae > Peptoniphilus > Peptoniphilus sp. oral taxon 836. The sequence continues at coordinate 93,319 of NZ_AEAA01000100.1, read as the reverse complement.
AAGAACTTGTTAATGAAAAAGAGGTTCGTGAATCTGAAGCATACAAAAAAGCTGACGACAAATTAAAATCTAACTTTGAAAATGCTGTTGCAGCTGCAAAATCTCTACTAGATGATGAAAAAGCTACTGCTGAACAATTCGAAAATGAACTTAAGGCACTTGTTGAAGCTAAAGAAAAACTTGGCTTCAAGGCTGATGTTAAAGTAGAAGAAAAGAAAGAAGACAAAAAAGAAGTTAAAGAAGTTAAAGACGAAAAGAAAGACGCAAAAGAAGAAGTTAAAGAAACAAAATAATTTAACTTAAATTTTAAAGGTGATGTTGCAGAATAGATGATTCTACTCTGTAACATCATTTTTTTTATCAAGCATTTAAGTTTAGCCATCGTGTTTTATGCTTTTAAAATATTTTTTAGATAAATTTATCCTGTTTCCTATAAAAATGGGTGCACTCAATAAAGTTAGCTATAATGAATATTTTTTTCTTAAAAAGCTTTGTATTTTATGAGCTCTAAATTCTTTTAACCATCTAGCTATCATAGGCAGATTATTGATTTTCAATTCATTTGCTAGGCTTTGATAGGACATTTCTCCTGTTAGATACAAGTTTACTACATTTAGTTTTAAGTCTAAAGAGTAGTTATTATTTTGCCTCTTTACTTCTAGTCCTTCATAGCCTTGTGTTTTGTATGCATTTACCCATCTTCTTACCTCTGCTTCTAATTTGATATTATATTTTTTGCAAGTGATGGGTATCCTATGTTTTCTTCTAAATATTCTTTTACTACTTTTAGTTTGAATTCTAAATTGTATTTTGACATTAAAAAACTGACCTCCTTAAGTTTGTTTTTAAGTCCAACTTTTGGGGGTCAGTTCAATGTTTCTTCGTCTTTTTCTATTAGGGGACTTTTGCAACAGTCCCTATTTTATATATTATTTATTCTTAGGAACAAGCTTATCTTTTCCACCCATATACATTCTTAAAGGTTCAGGAATTTTTATGCTTCCATCTTCTTGAAGTAGGTTTTCTAAAAATGCTATAAGCATTCTTGGAGGAGCAACACAAGTATTATTTAAAGTGTGTGCAAGGTATATGCCATCTTTTCCTCTAAGTCTTATATTTAATCTTCTAGCTTGAGCATCTCCAAGATTAGAGCAAGAACCAACTTCAAAATATTTATTTTGTCTAGGTGAAAAAGCTTCAACATCAAGAGATTTTACTTTTAAATCAGCCAAATCTCCTGAGCAGCATTCCAAAGTTCTAACAGGAATTTCAAGTGATCTGAAAAAGTCTACTGTATTTCTCCACAAGTTTTCAAACCATTTTTTTGAATCTTCAGGCTTACATATAACTACCATTTCTTGCTTTTCAAATTGGTGAATCCTATAAATTCCTCTTTCTTCGATTCCGTGTGCACCGACTTCTTTTCTAAAGCATGGTGAGTATGAGGTCATAGTTAAAGGCATCTTATCTTGATCGGTAATTGTATTAATAAATTTACCAATCATAGAGTGTTCGCTTGTACCTATTAAATATAAATCTTCTCCTTCAATTTTATACATCATATTTTCCATTTCAGCAAAAGACATAACTCCAGTAACTACATCAGAGCGAATCATAAAAGGTGGAATATAATAAGTGAAGCCCCTATCAATCATAAAATCTCTAGCATAAGATAAAATTGCTGAGTGAAGTCTTGCAATATCACCTTTTAGATAATAAAATCCAGCACCAGAAGTGTTTCTTGATGAGTCAAGGTCGATTCCATCGAAAGTTTCTATAATATCAACATGGTAAGGAATTTCATAAGAAGGGATCGCAGGTTCTCCAAATTTTTCAATTTCAACATTTTCACTGTCGTCTTTACCTATAGGTACAGTTTCATCAATAATTTGAGGAATAACAAGCATCCTTTGTCTAACTTCTTCATCAAGCTTTTTTTGTTCTTCTTCTAAAGTTTCCAGTTCCTTATTAATTTTTGCAACTTCAAGTTTTGCAGATTCAGCCTTATCTTTTTGACCATTTTTCATAAAGCCACCAATTTCTTTAGAAATTGAATTTCTTTTAGCTCTCAATTCGTCTCCATGATTTTTTGCTTCTCTATTTTTTTTATCAAGCTCTATGACTTCATCTACAAGTTTTAGTTTTTCATCTTGAAATTTTTTCTTGATATTTTCTTTTACAAGTTCCGGATTAGTCCTTATCAGTTTAATATCTAACATTTTTTTCCTCCTAAAAATAAAAAAATCCCTCAATCCCAAAGGGACGAGAGAACCCGCGTTGCCACCCTAATTAACTATTAGTTCGCTTTAAAATAACTGACTATTAAGTGGATTTAGCATTTCCAAATAGAAGTTTTCACCAGCCACTTCCTCTCTAAAATTTTTTCATGCCTACTATTCTTAATATATGTCATATAAAATTTTGTTCATAATAACATATAAAAAAAATTTTTTCAAGTCTTAAAATTTCTATCTTTATTTTTAAAAATAAAGAAGTAAAAATTTAACTCTATATAAACCAATTTAAGGTATAATAAGCCAAGGAGGTTTTATGAAAGAATTTTTAATAAGACAAGGTGTTGACGAAAAACTATTAAATGAAGTTGATAAATTTATAAAATTTTACAAAATAGATAATGAAATTGAGTATAGAATACCAAATCCTAAATATAAGTATTACGGCTATCTTACTTGGAATAAAGCTATAGCAGCTATATTAAGCGGAAATCATATACTTCTTACAGGTCCAAAGGCTACAGGTAAAAATGTTTTAGCTGAAAATTTAGCCTATCTTTTTAAAAGACCTTTGTGGACAATATCTCTAAATATAAATTCTGATCCGGCAAGCTTAATTGGCGCTGATACTTTTCGTGATGGACAGGTAACTTTAAAAAAAGGACCAGTTTATCAAGCAGGAATTTATGGTGGATTTGTGATTTTTGATGAGATAAATATGGCAAAAAATGAAGCATTATCCGTTGTCCACTCTGCTCTTGATTATAGAAGAATTATTGATGTGCCTGGATATGACAGGTTAAATTTACATGAGGCTTCAAGATTTATCGGAACTATGAATTATGGCTATGTTGGGACAAGAGATTTAAATGAGGCCTTGGTTTCAAGATTTCTTGTAATTGATATGCCTACAATAACAAGAGAGGATTTGTATAAACTTATGGGAGAAAATACGTCTTTGAAAAAAGAATATATTCCTATTTTTGCCCAATTATTTTTAGATTTACAAAAAAAGTCGTTGAATTCAGAAATATCTTCAAAATCAATAGATTTGAGAGGACTTTTATCTGCAATAAATTTAATGAAAAGAGGACTTTCTATAAATTCATCTCTTGAGATGGGGCTTGCAGATAAGACTTTTGATACTTATGAAAAAGAAGTGGTTATGGATGTTGTTGCAACTTTATTTACATCAAATATAAAAAGTGAGGACCTTTTTGACTAATAAAGAAAGACTTTTTAATATATCTTGGACTATTGCAGAAAATTATAAGCTTAATAATAATCCCTTATTTAATGTTGAAGATAAATATACAGCATCACTTTGGGGATATATAGGGAAATATTTTAATGTGAGTTTATTAAAAGATTATATTGAAAGGTTTATAGAAAATTTATCAAATAGTTATGAGCTAAAAACTTTACTAAGAATTATTTTAGAAAATGTTATTTGGGATGACATTACAAGAGAAAGACCAGGAACCCTTGAATTTAGACAAGACTATTTAAAAGAATTTAAGGAAAAAATTAATAAATCTAAAAAAGATAAAAAAATAGAATTTTTAGAAACTTTTTATGACTTAAAAACTGATAAAATTCCAGTTTGTTCAAATATTAGCTCAAATCTTATAAATGAAATTATAAGATTTCATAGCTATGATACTTTTCAAGTGATTGAATTCTGCCAAGAACTTTTTTCTAAATACTTCCATATAAATAAAAGTTTACCTGTTGAAGAAGATAAAAAGTTTGAAGTATTTATAGAAAAAGAAAAGTTGCAAGCTGATTTCAGACAGATGATGAGAAAAGAATTAGAAATAGATGATTGGAAACTTGAAAAATACAACATTGGTTCAGCGGAGTTTACAGGTGTAGAGGATGAAGAAGAAAAAAGGATAAAGGCTGAGGAGATTAAAGGTCAAATAGACTTAAATGTTTCCTTATATGAGATTACTAAGAAGCATTTTGGTAATGAAGCCTTGCCCAGGTTTGAAAGCCAAAAAATTGAAAGAGAAATTTCAAAAGGAATCCATAAGCACATAGAGATATTCACCTCTTGCGGTGATTTCCAAGATAAAAATTCTTATTTTGCTCAAGAAATGGAAAATTCATATAGGCAGAATTTAGAATATTATAATAAAAATAAATTGGTTTTTGATAGAGCCTCTAGTAAGCTTGCTGAGGTCATAAAGAATTCTCTATTGCAGGACTTGGAAGATGAGATAGTAAAAAGCGATTCAGGGAAAATTATTGTAAAAGATATTTGGAAAAACAAGTTTTTAAATGATTCAAGGATATTTGAAAAAATAAATAAAAACGATTCAAAAGATCTTTATGTAGATATTCTCTTAGACTCTTCAGCTTCACAGATAGAAAGAAAAAGTTTAGTAGCAAGTGAATCTTATATAATTGCCGAGGCGCTTAGCAAATTGAATATTAAAACAAGAGTGGTCTTTTATAATAATTTCTATAATTATTTAATAGTTAGAAAAGTTAAGGATTATAAGGACAGTAGATTAAAAAATAAAGATATATTTTACTACAATCCAACTGGTTCTAATAGAGATGGATTTGCAATAAAATACATGAGATACATTATTGAGAAAGACTACAGAAAAAGAAATATTTTAATTATTCTCTCTGATGGAAAGCCTAATGATGAAATAAATTTAGGTCTTATTGGTGCTAATAAAGTCAAAGGTCAAGATTATGTAAAAGAAGATGCAGTTAAGGACAGTGCCAAGGAAATACTTTTGACAAAATTAAAAGGTATATATACCTTTGGTGTTTTTACAGGAGAAGAAGAGGATATAAAAAGTGTTAAGAAAATTTATGGTAAGGATTTTTGCTACATCAATAATATTAATAGATTTCATGAAGTTGTAGGTATATTTTTAAAGACATTTGCAGAAAAATTACAATAGTTTTAAATATTTACTTAAAAATTATATTATGATTAAATTTTTTATTTTTGAAGTCATATAAAATATTTATTGACTATGATAAAATCTTATTAAGAATTTCTGTGTATGAGGTGAATTATGTTTAGAAAAATTAGAAGAGTTAAAAATGAAATTTCTTTAGAAGATACAAAGCTACTTCTTAAAAATAATAAAAGAGCAACCCTTAGTGTAAATGGATTAAATGGGTATCCGCATTCTTTTCCAATAAATTATTTCTACAATGCAGAGGAAAATAAATTATACTTTCATGGAGCTAAGATGGGATATAAAATTGACTGCATAAATAAAGACAACAGGGCAACTTTTGTAACTTTTGGCAACGAAGTGCTTACAGAAGATGGCTGGTCCTATAAAGTTTCAAGTGCCATAGCCTACGGCAAAATTGAATTGATTGAAGATAGAGAAGAAACTTTAAAGTTTGTTAAAGAATTGGCTATGAAATATTACACTTCAGAAAAAGAAGTCGATGAGGTAATAAAAAGAAGCGGAAGTGCCGTTTTAGTGTATAGGTTAAATATTGAGCATTTAACTGGAAAAATAGTTCATGAAAAATAACAAAAACTCTTATAGATTAAAAAATCTATGAGAGTTTTTTATTATAAAAGAATAGTTTTCACCATTAGCTTATTAGAAATACAAAATTATTTTTTTATTCATTTAAAATATTTGATTCAAAAGGAATCATCTGCATTATTATTAAATAAATTACTGCAGCTATTGTATTAGAAAATAAGTTGCCCCAAAATACTGCATCAACACCAAGTATATGTCTTGTCAAAATTATAAATATGTATCTAAATCCCCAAACTCTTAATAATCCGGTCACAAAGGTAACTTTAGTCCTACCAAGAGCAAGAAGTGTTCCTTGAACTATCATAAATAAGGTGAAACCGAATACAGAAATATTATAAATTTTAAGGGCATGAGTAGCAATATTAATTATTTCTCCATCCATTACAGTTTTTTGGAAAATTTTTACAAAAGCTCTAGAAAAAGGTGTAATAATTAAAATCATAGCTATTGAAAGTATAGAGCCTATTATTAATGATTCGTAATAAATACTTTTGCCCTTTTTAATGTTATTGTTGCCTACATTCATAGAAATCATTGTTGTAATTGTTGTCGAAATTGATGAGGGGACTGTAAAAGTAAGGGCACTTATATTTGAAGCAATTCCTTGAGCGGCTAAAACTTTTGGTCCATAAGATTGAACTTCCATATTTATTAAGAAAAATCCTAAAAAAACAAACATAGATGATAGCATGGAAGGTAGACCAATTCGTACAAATTGTCTTATAGTTGCCCAGTCAGGTCTGTAATTTTTAAAAGATAATTGGTATTCATATTTTTTTATAAATAAATCATAGAATAACCATAAGGTTATGATTGAATATGAGCAAAAACTTGAAAATACAGCACCTTTTGCTCCAAGCCTTAAAATTTTTAAAAATATAAAAGAAAAAATAATTTTTAAAATTAAAAGCATAACCATTCTTATAAGTGTTGCTTCGGGTTGGCCACAGGCATTTTTTATTCCATTATAAATGGCTGCCATAAAAAGCATGGGCATTACAAAAGAATATAATGATAAATATTCCAATATGTATGGAGCTACATCTTTATTTACATAGTTGGTTAAAATATGACCGATAACATAAAGAAGTGGTGAACAGATGATGCCTAAAACAAGAGCAAAAACTAAAAGTTGTAAAGATGCATGCTTTACTCTTTTTATATCGCCTAGACCATTAAATTGTCCAATTATTGCCATACCAGCAGAACCAAGGCCCATAGAAAGTCCATTGATTATATTGACAATAGGTGCACAAAAAGTTACCGCTCCAGCAACAAGAACACCACCATAATTATTTAAAAAGAATCCATCAAAAACTGGAATCATAGATTGGACAATTGCCATAATTATTGTGGGCAGGCTGAGCAGGATTAACGTCGGTAAAATATTGCCTTCAAGAATCAATTTTCTGCGTTCTAAAGGTGATTTTTCTAGTAAATTCAACATTCAAAGCGCTCCTTTTATTTGAATTATAACGATAAAAAAATATAAAGTCAATTTAATAGAAAATATTGCTAAATAAATTGTTAAAAAACATTTCTTTTGATAATATTAAGATGTAGTGAAATAAATAAAGATAAAAATTTTTGATAAAGAAAATGCGTTTAATTTTATTCTATTATATTTTCTACACTTATAATTAGGATAAAATAAAATAGAGGAGAGTGACTATGTTAAGTGTAAATAATGTTTCTGTAATTTTTCCAGATAAAAAATTGTTTGATGATGTTAATTTAATTTTTACTCCAGGGAATTGTTACGGAATTATTGGTGCAAATGGTGCCGGTAAATCAACTTTTTTAAAAATATTAGCAGGAGAAAAGGAACCAACAAACGGGACAGTTTCTCTTGAAAAAAATAAGAGAATGTCAAAATTAAACCAAGACCACTATGCCTTTGAAGATTATCTTGTGATTGACACCGTAATTATGGGAAATAAAAAACTCTATGATATAGGAAAGGAAAAAGATGCAATTTATATGAAGGCTGATTTTTCCGATGAAGATGGAATTAGAGCGGCTGAACTTGAAGCGGAGTTTGGGGAGCTTGGTGGATATGAAGCAGACTCTGAAGCATCAACTTTGTTGCAAGGTCTTGGAATTACTACAGATAAACATAACCTTTACATGAGAGATTTAATTGAATCAGATAAGGTTAAGGTTTTATTGGCACAAGCTTTATTTGGCAGTCCCGATATTTTACTTTTAGACGAACCGACCAATGGTATTGATGTAAGAGCTGTTTTGTGGTTAGAAGATTTTTTGATGGAATTTCCGGGAATTGTAATAATCGTATCCCACGACAGATATTTTCTTAACGAAGTATGTACTCATATGGTGGATATAGATTTTGGCAAAATTAATTTATTTGTAGGTAACTATGACTTCTGGTATGAATCTTCTCAATTGGCATTAAAGATGGCAAAGGAAGAAAATAAGAAGAAAGAAGAAAAAATAAAAGAACTTGAAGAATTTATCAGAAGATTTTCTGCTAATAAATCCAAATCAAAACAAGCAACTTCAAGGAAAAAACTTCTTGATAAGATTTCTCTTGATGATATAAAGCCGTCTTCTAGAAGGTATCCCTTTGTTTCTTTTGACCTTTCAAGAGAAGTGGGTAAGGAAATATTAAACATAAATAATTTAACCTTAAAAGATGATACAAGAACTTATTTAAAGGATTTTTCTATGAGAGTAAATAAGGATGACAAAATCGGTTTTATTGGTGATGAAATTTCTATTACAAAATTTTTCCAAGCAATTTGTGAGGAAGAAGAAAATTATGAAGACCAAATGAAATGGGGACAAACTATAACAAAAGAATATTTCCCAAAGGATAACAGTAAATTTTTTGATGGTGTAGATTTAAATTTAATAGATTGGTTAAGACAATTTAGTGAAGAACAATCAGAAATTTTTATTAGGGGATTTTTAGGGAAAATGCTGTTTTCTGGAGATGAAACAAAGAAAAAAGCAAATGTCCTCTCAGGTGGCGAAAGGGTTCGTATGATGTTTTCCAAGATGATGATTAATTCTTCAAATGTAATAGTTTTAGACCAACCCACAAACCATTTAGATTTGGAATCAATTGAAGCGGTAAATAACGGGCTTATTTCCTATAAGGGTAATATATTATTTACATCTCTTGACCATCAATTTATTTCTTCTATTGCAAATAGAATAATAGAAATTTTCCCTGATGGAAGCTACAGAGATGAATCAATAACTTATGATGAATATATTGAAAAATATATAGTAGAAAATAAATAAAACTTAGGAGGTAAATTTTGAAAGACAAATTAGAAAAAATCTTAAAAACTTATGCTCACGAATTTAATTTACAAGGTGTTAATCTTGGCATATTAAAAAATGGCAAGAAAGAAATTGTATCAATGGGCTTAAGAGATATTAAAAACAATCTGCCCATGGAAAAAGATACTATTTATGCTATAGGCTCACAAACTAAAGCTTTTACAGCAGTAGCCCTAGGAAAACTCTTATATGAAAATGGCTATTCTTTTGATACTCCCATAAAGCAATTGTATGAAGATTTTAAAATGGAAGATGATTATTTAACAAAAGATTTAAGGATTAAGGATGGCTTTTCACATAGAACAGGGTTTCCACCACACTTGGCAGCATGGTACAATAATAACTTTAAAAAACCACAAGAGTTTTTAAAAATTTTAGCTTATTTGCCTGCAACTATGCCTTTAAGATATACTTTTTGCTATCAATCATATTTCTTCATATTAGGAGGACTTATCATTGAAAAATTATCAGGTAAATCTTATGGGGATTACTTAAAAGAAAATATTTTTGGACCACTTCAAATGAATAATACTTATGTATTAGGCTCATTTGCTCCTGATGAAAATAAGGCTAGACCCTATGATTTTGTAGATGGAACTTATAAAGAAATCTCTTATAATTATGAATTTACAAAATTTCCTAACGGTTCAGGAACAATCTATTCAACAATGGAAGATATGATGAAATGGTTAGATTTTTGCTTGCATGGAAACGAAAAAATAGTTGATAGAAAAATACAAGAAGAACTTTATTCTCCACAAACTATTATAGGGCCAGATACAAATATGCCCGAACTTTCATACTCAAAAAATAAAACATATGGAATGGGTTGGTATCTAGAAAATTATAGGGGAAGAAAATTAATAAGCCATGGGGGAATTGTCGATGGTTTTAGAGCTTTTCACATTCTTGTGCCTGAAGAAGATATGGCAGTAAGTATTGTGACAAATTTAAATGAAGCTCAAGGAACTGAATTAATTACCCTATCAGTTATTGATGAAGCTTTGGGAATAAAAAAAGATTGGCAAGAAAAATATATTAAGGATTTAAAGGCTATTAATGAAAAAAAATCTCCCAAAGAAGATAAACTTAAAGATTTAAAAGATGAAGATTTTTCAAAATATTTGGGAATTTATAGAGATAAGGCTTATGGAGAATTTGAATTTATTGAAGAAGATGGAAAACTTTATGTTAAGGCTTTTTCTCATAAATTGGAAGTTAAAGAAAGCAAGGGAAAAAAGGTAATAGCTTTTAAACCATATAATTTATTCATCCCTATTGAATTTGAAGATTGCAACTTAATATTATATATTGATGATAGAAAAATAATAATAAAAAAGTAAAATTTAAGGATATCTTCTATTTTTAATACTATAAATAAATTATAGTTTTGTTCACAACTTGGTCTATTTAATAGGCAACAAAAATTTGTATTAAAGTAAATTCTGAAGAAGAGTCTGTGAACTCTTCTTTTTAATGAAAAAATTTATTTAAAAGATAAAGAGGTATTGTTATGTATGATTTTAATTTTTCAGTAAAAACAGAAATTTTATTTGGTAAAGACCAATTAAAATATTTACCTGAAAAAATTTTAGAAAATGGCTCAAGAGTTCTAATATGCTATGGTGGAGGTTCTATTAAAAAAATAGGTATTTATGACAAAGTTATTTCTCTATTAGATGAAAATAATATTTTTTATAAGGAACTTTCAGCAATAAAGCCTAATCCAAGAGTAGACAAGGTCAGAGAAGGTCTTGAAATTATTAGGGAAAATAAATTAGATTTTATTTTGGCTATTGGAGGAGGTTCGGTGATTGATACAGCTAAACTTTTAGCTTGTGCAGTATTTACAGATAAGGATCCATGGAAGATTATAAAAAAAGAAGTAAAAATTGAAAAAGCCTTAAAAATTGGTGTAATTTTAACTATCGCAGCAACAGGCTCAGAAATGGATTCTATTGGAGTTGTTTCCAATCCACAAACCAAGGAAAAATTATCTTTTTCAAGTCCTCTTTTAGTGCCATGTTTTGCAATAGAAAATCCGGAATTTACATATTCTGTAAGTCCCTACCAAACAGCATCAGGAGTTGCAGATATTATGAGTCATACAATGGAAAATTATTTCAGCATAGATGATGGTTGTTATTTACAAAATAAAATTGCTGAAGGGATTTTAAAAACATGCATAAAATTTGGTCCTATAGCTCTTAAAGAACCAACAAATTATAATGCTCGTGCAAATATTTTATGGGCAAGTGCGTGGGCGATAAATGGTTTACTTAACAAAGGTAAAAATACTTCCTGGACTGTTCATTCTATGGAACATGAACTTTCTGCTTATTACGATATAACTCACGGAGTGGGCCTTGCAATTTTGACACCAAGATTTTTAAATTATATTTTAAATGAAAAAACAGAAAAAATGCTAAGCGATTTTGCAATAAATGTTTTTGATGTTGAAGATACTAATAATTATAGGGAAAATGCTAAAAAGGGAATTGAAGCCTTATATAAATTTTTCAAGGATGATTTAAACTTGCCAATGAGCCTTGAAGAGCTTAATATTACTGATGAATATTTTGAAGAAATGGCAGAAAAACAAGCAAAAAGATCAAATGGATATGTTGGAGGAGTTGTGCCTTTAGAGGCAAAAGATGTTGTCCAAATTTATAAGGCATCTATGAAAGATGAATACTAATTTTTTAAGACTATCAAGCGGAGAAGATATTTTTTACACATATAAGAAAAATGTAAACAATAGTAAAAATTTATTATTTATTCATGGAAACTATGCTACATCTTATATATGGACAGATATTTATCAAAGCTGTAAGGAAATTTATAATGTTTACGGTCTTGATTTAAGAGGTTTTGGAAGGTCAAGCTATAAAACTCCTGCTAGGCAAATGAAAACCTACGCAAGAGATGTAGTGGAATTTGTACGTAAGCTTAATCTTAAAAATCTAACAATAATTGCGTGGTCTGCAGGTGGTGCTGTTGCCATGGAAACTTTAAAAGAACTGAGGGGATATTTGAATGAAATTTACCTTGTGGATTCTATATCCACAAGGGGATATGATTCCCCCTATAGGATATTTCTTGATATAAATGAATATACAAGAAATTTATTTCCTATGATAGATTTTTATACAAATAATTTAAATCCATACCAAAAGATTGAAAATTTCATACCATCCTATTATGAAGCTGAAAAATATTTTTCTAAGTATTTATTTAATTTTACAAGACCAAAAGAATTATTTTTGAAAAAAATTGCACAAGAAATGCTTTTACAAAGAAATAATTTAGATTTTTGGGAAGCTATGACTAATTTTAGAATGGATAAATCAGTTTTAAAAGAAAATAAAATTCCAATTAAAGTTATATGGGGAGCTTATGATAAAATCGTAAGTCAAGAAGATACAGAGGAAATTCTAGAAGATTTTAATTTTAAGGCAAAATTTATAAAATTTAATAAATCAGGTCATGCACCTTTTATAGACCAAAAAGCTGAATTTTTAGAGCTTTTATATATAAAAAAATAAAAATATAAACTTTTATATTGAAAATTTTAAAAAAAGATTTGCATTTTTTTAAAATAACTTGTATAATATAAAAGTCGTCGGGGTGTAGCGCAGTTTGGTAGCGCACATGGTTTGGGACCATGGGGTCGAAGGTTCAAATCCTTTCACCCCGACCATTTTTTATAGGCTGCAAAGCCTTTTTTTTATTTTCATTTTCCTAAATTTTCGTTGCTTTTATATTTTTATTAGTTTATAATTATGAATAATTATTCAGTGAAAAATAGGAGGAAATATGATGAAGAAAGTATTTATGGTCATCTCACTTTTAGCCCTCGTATTTACCTTAGTTGCTTGTTCAGGCAGCCAAGAAAATGCAAACAAGGCAATCAATGAAGCTGCAAAAAATGCTAAACAAGAAAATACAGAGGCAAATAAAGAGGCAAGTGACTCTTCTCTTGAAGATATTAAAACCAAGGGAAAGATTGTTTTAGGAACAAGTGCAGATTTCCCACCACTTGAATGGGTTTCCTATAAAGATGGAGGAGAATCTTATAAGGGTCTTGATATTGAAATTGCAAAAGCAATTGCAGATTCTTTAGGTGTAAAACTAGAAATTAAAAACATGGCATTTGAAGGTCTAATCACTTCACTTAATGCAGGTGATGTTGATATGATTATTGCAGGAATGGAAGCTAGTGATGAACGTAAGAAAGAAGTTGATTTTTCAGCGCCTTATTATTCAGGTGGACAAAGTCTTGTAGTTAGAGCTGAAGATAAAGACAAATTTAAAACTCTTGATGATTTAAAAGGACATAAAATTGGAACTCAACTAAATACAGTTCAACAAACTTTCGCAGAAGAAAAATTTGGAAGTGATGTTCAAGGTTATGATTTAAATAATGTCCTTATTGAACAATTGAAAAATAAATCTGTAGATGCCCTTTTCTTATCAGAACTCCCAGCAAAAGAATTTGCTTATTTAAACAAAGATCTTGCATTTATTGAAGATATTGGAGCTCCAAAGGAAAAAGGATTTTCAGTAGCAATTAAAAAAGGAAATCAAACACTATTAGATGAAGTTACAAAAATAGTTAGCGAATTAAAAGATTCAGGCAAAGTTGATACTTGGCTTGATGAGAATATAGAACTTTCTCACCAAGAAGTTGAAGAAGGTAATAAGTAAGAAGAATTCCCTACTATGTAGGGATTTTTCTTTTTATCTATTTTTATCATTTAGGAGGTAATATGAATTTTATAAATTCACAAATTAATTTCATAAAAACTTTTTTACCTGCTTATTTAAAAGGGGCAGGTGTTACCATCAAACTTTCTTTAATTGGTGTAATTTTAGGTTTGACAATAGGAATTGTTTTGGCACTTATGAAAATCTCTAAAAATAAATTATTAAAATTTATCGCAAGTGCCTACATTGAAATTGTCAGAGGAACTCCGATGCTTGTGCAAATTATGATAGTTTACTTTGGACTAAAAAAAATAATTCCAGATTCTCTACCATATTTGAAAGCTCCTATGCTTTTGTGTGCATTATCAATTTCTCTAAATTCTGCAGCTTATGTTGCTGAAATTATAAGAAGTGGGATAAATTCAGTTGACAATGGACAGATGGAGGCAGCAAGGTCATTGGGACTTACAAGAAGCCAAGCCATGAGAAAAATTATTTTGCCTCAGGCAGTAAAAAATATTTTACCGGCTCTTGTAAATGAATTTATTACTTTGATTAAGGAATCTTCAATAGTTTATACTGTTGGAGTTGCAGAACTTATGTATTCAGGAAAGTCTATTGCTTCAGCTACTTATCAAGCTGTAAGACCATTTATTTATGCAGCAATTATTTATTTTATTATGACTTATTCACTTTCAAAAGCTTTGCAAGTATTGGAAAGGAGGCTATCAAATGATTAAGGTTGAAAATTTGAAAAAATCTTTCGGAAACCTTGATGTTTTAAAGGGCATAAATGAAGAGATAAAAGATGGAGAAGTTCTTGTAGTAATAGGACCTTCAGGCTCTGGTAAATCAACTTTTCTCAGATGCTTAAATCTTTTGGAAAGACCGACATCAGGCTCTATATTTTTTGAAGGAAAAAACATCACAGATAAAAATATTGATATAAACAAGGTGCGTGAAGAGATGGGGATGGTTTTTCAATCTTTTAATCTTTTTAACAACTTAAATATTATTGATAATATTACCCTTGCTCCAAAACTTGTAAAAAATATGAAGGAAGATGAAGCAAAAGAAATTGCAAAAAAACTTTTACAAAGAGTTGGACTTCCAGATAAAGAAAATTCTTATCCTTCAGAATTATCCGGGGGACAAAAACAAAGAATTGCTATTGCAAGAGCTTTGGCAATGAATCCGAAAGTTATGTTATTTGATGAACCAACATCAGCTCTTGATCCTGAAATGGTTGGAGAAGTTTTAGATTTAATGAAAGATTTAGCAAAAGATGGGATGACAATGGTTGTTGTAACTCACGAAATGGGATTTGCTAGAGAAGTTGGAAATAGAATCTTATTTATGGATCAGGGACAAATTATTGAAAGAGGAGCGCCTAAAGAGGTTTTCCAAAATCCAAAAGAAGAGAGAACAAAATCATTTTTAGCAAAAGTTTTATAAATTTTAATGTTTCAGATATTTATATTTGAAACATTTTTTTTAAAAATTTTTATTTAATGATAAAATGAAAATGAGATGATATTATGTTTGTGAAAATAATTGTTTTAATACTTATAATTTTATTTATTCCTCAAGCTTATTTTTTCCTTTCCGACAAAAAAAGTAAAAGGTATGCTTGGGAGGCGATTGCAAATGGAGAAGATTTTAAGCTTTTATGCTTAGATAATTTATATATTCATGGAAAAATTTATAAAGTTCCAGATCCTAAGGCTGTGGTTCAAATTGTTCATGGGGCTTTGGAACATAAAGAACGCTACATGGATTTGATAAAATTTTTAAACAAAAAAGGTTATAGTGTTGTAATTTCTGACAACAGGGGTCATGGTGAATCAGTAAATAAAAAATATCCATTGGGGCATATAAATTTCCTAGACCAAGTCATTGATGATCAATTAGTCATAAATGATTATATAAAAAGTCTTAGTGATAAAGATATATACATGATTGGTCATTCTATGGGTTCAATGATTGCAAGAAATTTTTTGAAAAATTATGACTACAGGATAAAAAAACTGGTACTAACTGGAACAGTTACCTATAATCCTTTAGTATATTTTGCAATATTTGTGGGAAACATTATTAATTTTTATATGGGATTTTATGGAAATTCAAAGATTTTAAAAAAGCTTTATTCTTCAGGTATGTCAGAAGGTTGGTTATCTTTTAATGAAGAAAATCTCATGGAAGCTAAGAATGATAAATTGATGCTTGAATCTTTCACAAATAGGGGATACTTAACGGTTTTTCATGCAATGAAAGAATTAAAAAATTATAGGGCTTATAAGCTAAAAAATAAGGACCTTAAGATTTTATCAATAACTGGTGATTGTGACCAAGTTGTTGGAGGGAAAAAAGGTCTTATGGATACAATAAAAACTTTAAAAAAGATAGGTTATAAAAATGTGTCATATTTTATCATGCCTCATATGAAACATGAAGTTTTAAGAGAAAATAATAAAGAGGATGTATTTAAAATTATTGAAGAATTTTTTAATTCCTAGTCGTGCAAAATGGCACAAACTTGATAATTAAGGCTTGCAATGCTATAATTATCATTTAGAAAAGATTACTTAAAATAGAAGAGGTTAAAATTTTGGAGGGATTATGAAGAAAAATTTTTACTTAACAACACCTATATATTATCCCAGCGACAATTTACACATAGGACATACTTATTGTACTGTGGCGGCTGATTGTATAAAAAGATTTAAAGAATTACAAGGTTATAATGTTTTTTTCACAACAGGTACTGATGAACACGGACAAAAAATTGCAACAAAGGCTCAAGAAGCAGGAATGGAGCCAAAGGCTTATGTTGATAAAATAGTAGCAAATATAAAAAAATTATGGGAAAGTTTAGACATACAATATGATGCTTTTATAAGATCAACAGATGCTCAACATGAAAAAGATGTTCAGGATTTATTTAAAAAATTATACGATAAGGGCGATATTTATAAGGGCGAATATGAAGGATACTACTGCACACCCTGTGAATCCTTTTGGACACAGGCTCAAGTTGGTGATGACCATGCTTGTCCTGATTGCGGCAGAGTTACTCAATTAACAAAAGAAGAATCTTATTTTTTTAGACTTTCAAAATATAAAGACAAACTTCTTGATTTGTTAAATAATAATGAAGAGTTTACAGAACCAGCCTTCAGAAAAAATGAATTAATTAAAAATTTTATTGAAAGTGCTGAAGGACTTGAAGACTTATCTGTTTCACGTTCCTCTCTGACATGGGGAGTTCAAGTTCCTTTTGATAACAAACACGTAATTTATGTTTGGATAGATGCACTTTTGTGCTATCTTTCAGCTATAGAATTTGGTACTGATAAGGAAAAATTTAATGAATTTTGGCCTGCTGATGTGCATTTAGTAGGAAAAGAAATTTTTAGATTTCATGCTTTAATTTGGCCTGCACTTTTAATGGCGCTTGATTTGCCTCTACCAAAGAAAATTTTTGGTCACGGATGGATTTTATTTGATAATGACAAGATGAGTAAATCTAAAGGCAATGTTGTTTATCCTGAACCTATAATAAAATTATACGGAGTAGACGCTTTAAAATACTTTTTACTTCGTGAATTTTCTTTCGGGTCTGACGGTTCCTTTACTAAGGAAAAATTCATGCAAAGATTAAATTCAGACCTTGCAAATGATCTTGGCAATTTATTATCCAGAACCGTTTCTATGATTACTAAATATAATGACGGAATAATTGAAAAACCTAATAGAGAAGAAGAAATAGATAAGGACTTAGAAAACATGGCTATTTCTGTTAAGGCAAAAGTTGAAGAAGCTATGGAACATTTTAAATTTAATGTTGCCCTTGAAGAAATTTGGAAACTTATCAGACGTTCCAATAAATATGTAGATGAAACTACTCCATGGATTTTAGCTAAAGATGAAAAAAACAAAGATAGGTTGAATACAGTTTTATATAATTTAGCCGAATCATTAAGAATAATATCAGTTTTAATTAATCCTTTTATAACAAATACCTCTAAGGAAATTATAAGGCAATTAGGATTAGAAGAAAAAGTGGATTGGGAAAGCTCTCAAAAGTGGGGATTGATTCCAAACGCTACAAAAGTTAATAAGGGTCAAATTATTTTCCCAAGACTTGATATAAAAGAAGAAATTGAAAAACTTGATGATGAAAATAAAAAATTAATGGAATCAAGAGCCTTAGAAAATTCATCAGCTAATAAGGATACTGATGAAAAATTTAAAGATGAAATAAGTTTGGATGATTTTGCAAAGCTTGACATTAGACTTGCCTATGTTGAATCTGTAGAGGACCATCCAAATGCCGATAAATTATATCTTCTTCATTTAAAAATAGGTAATAGCAGAAGAGTTATCGTTTCAAATATTAAAGATAAATACACTAAAGAAGAATTAACAGGCAAAAAGATTTTAGTTTTATGTAACTTAAAGGCTAAAAAATTCAGAGGAATTGAATCTAAGGGAATGCTTCTTGCAGCAGAAGATGAAAATGGAAAATTATCCATAGCTTCAACCTTAGAAGATTTAGTTGATGGAGCAAAAATTTCTTAAGAGGTGAAAATTTGATAGATTCACATGCGCATTTAGACGATGAGGCCTTTGACGATGATAGGGATCAAGTAATAAATGCTCTTTATGAAAATGGAATAGATTTTATTGTTAATATTGCTTGCGATTTGAAGTCTTCAAAAACTTCGCAAGAATTGGCAAAAACCTATGAAAATATATATGCAACTGTTGGTGTGCATCCTCATGATGCTATAACTTATACTGATGAAGTTGAAGAAACTTTAAAAATTTTAGCTCAAGAGAAAAAAGTTGTCGCTGTTGGAGAAATTGGCCTTGATTATTATTATGACAATTCGCCAAGGCATATACAAAAAGAGGTATTTAAAAGACAGCTAAAGTTGGCACATGAACTTAGAAAAAATGTTGTGGTGCATTCTAGAGATGCATCACAAGATACTTTTGATATATTAAAAGAAGCTCATGATAAATATGAATTCAAAGCAGTGATTCATTGCTATTCTCAATCACTAGAGATGCTTAAAGAATATTTAAGACTTGGAGATTATATTTCTCTTGGCGGAGCCGTAACATTTAAAAATTCAAAAATCCGTAAGGAAGTTGCAAAAATTGTGCCTTTGGATAGACTTTTACTTGAAACAGATTGTCCATATATGACACCTGTCCCTTATAGAGGAAAAAGAAATGAACCTAAATATGTAAATATAGTGGCAGAATATATTGCTGATTTGAGGGGCATATCTAAATCTGATCTTGTTAAGGTTACAGATGAAAACACTAAGAGGTTTTACAACATATGTTAAAACATATTGACGATGTTATTGTCGTTGAAGGAAAAGATGACGTAGCCGCAATAAAAAGGGCATGTGATTGTCAAATAATCACGACCCATGGCTTTGGCTACGGTTATAAATTAATAAATCAGTTGAAAGAAGTTTCAAAAAGAAAGAGAATAATTATCTTTACCGACTCAGATTATATGGGTTCACAGATAAGAAAAGATTTAGCAAAACATTTACCAAATGCAAAGCACGCTTATCTTTCTCAGGACAAATCATCAAAAGACGGAGATATAGGTGTAGAAAATGCCAAGCCTGAGGATATTTTAAAGGCACTTGAAAATGCAAGAGCAGTTTTAAACAAAAAACAAATTGAATATTCTCTTAAAGATTTACGTGAAAATAAGCTTGTGGACCATGCTGATGCTGCAAAAAGAAGAAAATTATTTTGCGATATTCTATCTATTGGATATTCAAATGGTAAAGGACTTTTAAATAAATTAAATTCTTATGGCATAAGCCGAGATGAATTTAATTTAGCTATAGAAGAGGTGAACAATGGAAAGACTCTTTAAGCCAAAAAGGGTATCTGAAATTTTAAAAAAATATAATTTCAGATTTTCAAAAACCTTGGGTCAGAATTTTTTAATAGATGGAAATATTGTAAGAAAAATTGTAGACAGTGCTGAAGTGAGTGAAGCTGATAATGTATTAGAAATTGGTCCAGGTATTGGGACACTAACTGAAGAATTAGCCCTGAGAGCAAAAAAAGTTGTAAGCATAGAAATTGATAAGAGGCTAAAAGATTTGTTAGAGGAAACACTACCCTATGACAATGTAAAAATTATTTATAAGGACTTTTTAAAACTTGATTTAAAAACTTTAATTGATGAAGAATTTAAAGGTCAAAATTTTAAAGTAGTGGCAAATCTTCCTTACTATATAACAACACCAATTATTGAAAAATTACTCTTAAATAGTGAAAACATTGAAATTATAAATGTTATGATTCAAAAGGAAGTAGCAAAAAGATTTACAGCACAGCCACAGACTAAGGATTATGGTTCACTTTCAGTTTTTATACAATTTTTTTGCAAGGCTTTTTACGAATTTACAGTTCCAAGGACAGTTTTTATGCCAAAACCAAATGTGGATTCTGGAGTATGTAAATTAGAAGTTAAAAGAGATTTACCTAATATAGATAGGGAAGAATTTTTTAAAATTGTAAGAGCAGCTTTTTCTAAAAGAAGAAAAACCCTTGTAAATTCTCTAAGTCAGTCCCAATTAAACTTAGACAAGAACAAAGTAACAGAAATTTTAGAACTTTCAGGGATTGATACAAAAAGAAGGGCAGAGTCATTAACTTTAGAGGATTTTTTGGTACTTTATGTTAATGTTTTAAAGTTTGGAGGATTTAATGGATGAAAAATTAATGGGAGATTTGGATAAAGATTTTATAGAAGATGTGAAAAAATTTACAGAAGATGGTGACCTTTTAAATTTTATAGCACAAATTTTTAAAACTTTATCAGACCCAACAAGATTAAAAATACTATATGTTCTGAGCAAAAAAGATTTATGCGTATCAGATATTTCTGAACTCTTATCCATGAGCCAATCATCAATATCTCATCAACTTGCCTTGTTAAGACATCAACAACTTATAAAAGTTAATAGGGTCGGCAGGATGGCAATATATTCCTTAGATGATGACCATGTACTTTCAATATTTAATCAAGGTAAGACTCACGCCGAACATAAAAAATCAAAAAATGATTAACATATGAGCCTTTGGGTAATATAATAGATAAAGATACTAAATATGAAGGAGGAAATTATGAAAAAAGTTACTGTATATACCTCAACAACTTGTCCATATTGTCAAATGGCTAAGGAATATCTTCAAGAAAGAGAAATTCCATATGACGAAAAAAATGTTCAAACTGACAAAGAAGCAAGAAGCGAATTAATGGCAATGGGATACACAGGTGTTCCTGTTATATGTGTTGATGACCAAGAAGTTGTAGGTTTTGATAAAAATAAACTGGATGAATTGTTAAATAAATAATAATTTTAATATTAATGGAGTTACTTTAGTGTAGCTCCTTTGTTTTAACAAAATATTAATCTAATTTATATTAAAAATTTTTGATGTAAATAAATGGGTTTGAAAAATTTTTAAAATTTATATTTTATAAAAATTTAAAACATAATATTGACTTTCTTCTTATAAAATATAGATTTTAAAGTGAAAATATATTAAAATAGGGTATAGTTTTAAAATTGATTTAAAATAAAAATGGAGGGGAAGAAAATGTTAAAAAATAACATATTAGAAATTAGAAAGAAGAAAGGTATAACTCAAAAGCAAATAGCAAATGCTGTAGGAACTACGCCTCAATTTATTTCTAAATTGGAACTAGGAATTTCAAATCCTTCTTTAACTAAAGCATTTGAAATAGCTAGATTTCTAGAATGTGGAGTTGAAGAACTTTATTCATTTGAAGATGATAAATAATAATTCATTTAATTTATAAATAATGAACTTTTAAAAAGTTTGAAAAAATAGTGTTGGTGAGAAATCATCAGCACTATTTTTTATTAGAATACAAAAATAATTCTAAAAAATTTGTAGTTAAAGACCAATATTTAAATTATTGACTGATGAGAAAATATATTAATACTAATCGAATGGGCTTAATGATATAATTAATCATTATAAAAGTTTTTGAAATTGTTTTTAATATGGTGTTTTTTATTGAATTAATTTTTTATATGGAAGGACTTTAGGATGAGAGAAAATAATAAGGATATAGTTTTAGCGATTTGTTATGATTTTGATAAGACTCTTTCTCCCAATGATATGCAAGCTCAGGGATTTATTCAATCTTTTGACCTTGAAGTTGAGGATTTTTGGAATGAATCTAATAAATTGGCTGATGATAATGAGATGGATCAAAATTTAGCTTGGATGTATATGTTGACTAAAAAATCAAGAGGCAGGCATATTTTTAATAAAGATACATTAAAAGATTATGGTTCTAAGGTAGAATTATACCCTGGTGTTCTTACATGGTTTGATAGAATCAATAGATACGGTCAAGAAAAGGGCATAAAAGTTGAGCATTACATAATTTCATCAGGACTTAAAGAGATGATCGAGGGGACTGAAATTGCAAAATATTTCAAAAAAATTTATGCAAGTTCTTTTTATTTTGATAAAGATGGAATTGCAGTTTGGCCTGCCCAATGTATAAATTATACTAACAAAACTCAATATTTATTTAGAATTGAAAAGGGAGCTGTTGAAGTTAATGACCCAAAAGTTAATGATTATTTTACTGATGATAAGCTCAGAGTCCCTTTTAGAAATATGGTCTACATAGGTGATAGCGATACGGATATACCTTGTATGAAACTTGTTTTCACAAATGGAGGATACTCTATTGGTGTTCATGGCAAAGAGTCTAAAAATAAAGTTTTTAATATGATTGAAGAAAAAAGAATAAAATATTTTGCAGAAGCTGATTATAGTGAAGGTTCTGATTTGGACAAATTATTGAAAAATATTATTGATAGAACAGCAATAAATGAAATATTGGAAATGGACCATGAGAAATGCTTAAGTGAAACAATAGATGCAAGGAAAAATCAAGACAAGGGTCATAGACAAAGAGAAAATTTGATAGATAAGTTAAATGAAAGCTCAACTTTTTCACGAACTCATGAAATCATAAAAGAAATGAAAAAAATTGATACTTGGAAAGATAGTCAAATAGATAGAATTTTAAAAATAGGTATATCCAATAGTCAAGTTAAATATATTTTAAATGATAAGGATATCAAGGAATTTTTTGAAAATATTTGCAGAGATTTTAATAGTGAGTCTGCAATAAAAATAAGAAAACTTATAGAAAAATAGAATTATTTTAAATTATTATATTCCAAACTTACAAGTTTTTTAGCTTAAAGGTTATCAAAAAATTTAATTTAGACTATTTTAACAATAAATATAATATTATAGACCTATTCGCATTTTATAGGCTATGTAGGTAGTGGGGAAAAAATATTTTTCACCAAATGAAAAAAAGCTTGACATTTATTTTATAAGTTAGTAGAATATGTAACATCAACCAAAGATATAAACTTTATAAAAAGAAGAGTAGTTGGAGGGAGTTTTTACAGAGAGCTTCGTTTGGTGAAAGAAGCAAAATGAACTTTGATGAACATGGTCTTTTTCTAGGATTTATCAATATGAGATATTTACGGGAGCTCCCGTTACAGAGCTAGAGTATGTTGGTACTTGAGAGTGGCATTTATGCAAAATAGGTGGTAACGCGGAAATATTTCGTCCTTGTTGTTTTTTAACAGCAAGGACTTTTTTTATAGGCTAATACTTATTTTTTAAAGTAACTCTCATAAAGAATAAGGAGGATTACAAAATGACAAAAAAATTAGAAATTGCTAGAGTGGATGTAGTAGGTTCTTTTTTAAGACCAGATAGTTTAAAAAAGGCTAGGGAAGATTTTGAAATTGGTAAAATTACTGAAGCTCAATTAAAGAAGGTAGAAGACACTGAGATTGAAAAGTTAATTGAAAGGGAAAAAGAAATAGGATTAAAGTTTTTCACTGATGGTGAATTTAGAAGAAGCTGGTGGCATCTTGATTTCTTTTGGGGACTTCAATGGGTTAAAAAAATTGATGTAAAAGAAGGATATATTTTCCATGATGAAGTTACTAGGGCCGAATCAGCTACACTTACAGGAAAAATTTCTGGTGAAAATCATCCTTTTGTTGAGCATTATAAATTTATCAAGAAATATGAAGATAAGGACCATTTTGCTAGACAAACAATTCCGGCTCCTGCTCAACTACTAAAGGAAATTGACAGAAATCCCAAAGAAGAAATTGAAAAAATTTATCCATCTAGAGATGAGTTAATAAATGATATTGCCAAGGCTTACAAACATGTAATTCTTGATCTTTATAAGAATGGATGCAGAAACCTTCAACTTGATGACTGTACTTGGGGAATGGTTGTTGACAAAAATTATCAAGATAATTTGAAAAAGCAAAATATTGATTTTAATAAAGAAGTTAATGAACTATTGCTTATAAATAACAAGGCTATTTCTGATTTGCCTGATGATTTATTGATTACTACTCATGTTTGTAGGGGTAATTATCATTCTTCTTATGCTTCAAGCGGTGCTTATGATGAAATTTCTGATTTGCTTTTTGCTAAGGAAAATGTGGACTGTTATTATTTAGAATATGATACAAAAAGAGCCGGCGGATTTGAACCTTTAAAAAAAGTAAGTCCCAATAAAAAAGTTGTACTTGGTCTTATTTCTTCTAAATTTCCTAAGCTTGAAGATAAGGGTGAGATTCTTGATAGAATTAAAGAAGCTAGTAAATATATTCCTATTGAAAGAATTTCAATTTCCCCTCAATGTGGCTTTGCTTCAACTGAAGAAGGAAATATTTTAACTATTGAAGAACAATGGAGAAAAATAAAACTCCTTTGGGAAATTGCTGAAGAAGCCTTCAATAACTAATTAACAGTTGACTTTAACCTCTCCACTCTTTATAATTTATATGTAAAATTGCGTTTTTAGTAATTTAATGGCATTTTATTTGTAAATAAATATTTTAAATGTTAAAATATATATTTGAGATAAAGGAGTGGTAAGATGGGTTTAATAGATAAAATATTTGGAACCTATAGTGACAGAGAATTAAAAAAGATTGAACCACTGGTTAATAAAGTTATGGATCTTGAAGACCAAACTGCAAAACTATCTGACGATGAATTAAAAGCTAAGACTGAAGAATTTAAAGATAGATATAAAAATGGCGAAAGCCTTGATGAACTATTACCTGAGGCTTTTGCAGTTGTTAGAGAAGCAGCATGGCGTGTGCTTGGAATGAAACCCTTTAGAGTTCAAGTGATCGGGGGTATAATTCTTCACCAAGGAAGAATAGCTGAAATGAAAACTGGTGAAGGTAAGACCCTAGTGGCAACTCTACCTGTATATTTAAATGCCTTAACTGGTAAGGGTGTCCACGTAGTAACAGTCAATGATTATTTGGCAAAGCGTGACCATGACTGGATGGGAAAAGTTTATGAATTTTTAGGCTTAAGTGTTGGATGTATACTTCATGATCTTGATGGCGACCAAAGAAGAGAAGCTTATGGTGCAGATATAACTTATGGTACTAATAACGAATTTGGTTTTGATTATCTGAGAGATAATATGGTTATTTATAAGGAAGAAAGGGTGCAAAGAACTCTTAATTTCTGTATCGTGGACGAAGTCGATTCAATTTTAATTGATGAAGCGAGAACTCCTCTTATTATTTCTGGTCAAGGTGATGAATCAACAGATTTATACGTCAGAGCTAGAGATTTTGTAAATTCTTTAACTTCAAGAATAAAGACTGAAGATGAAACTAATTTTGAAAGATTTAATAGAGAGTTTGAAGAAGAAACTGTTGATTATGTAATCAATGAAAAGGACAAGACTTCAACTCTTACTGACAAGGGTGTAGCTAAGGCTGAAAAATATTTTGGCATAGATAACCTTTCTGATTTAGATAACATGGAACTTTCTCACCATATTAATCAAGCCCTAAAAGCTAAGGGTAATATGAAAAAAGATATTGACTATGTAGTTAATGATGGTGAAATTATAATTGTTGATGAATTTACAGGTCGTCTAATGTATGGTAGAAGATATTCTGAAGGACTTCACCAAGCAATTGAAGCTAAGGAAGGATTAGAAGTTAGAGCTGAATCTAAAACTCTTGCTACAATAACTTTCCAAAATTATTTCAGAATGTACAAAAAGCTTTCAGGTATGACTGGTACAGCTATGACAGAAGAAGGAGAATTCCGTGACATCTACAATATTGACGTTGTGGAAATTCCTACTAATAAACAAGTTATAAGAAAAGATTATAATGATGTTATTTATAGAGATGAACCTGCTAAATTTAGAGCTGTTACAAGGGAAATAGATGAACTTCACAAAAAAGGTCAACCAGTTCTAGTAGGTACAATTTCAATTGATAAGTCAGAAGAACTTTCTAAATATTTGAAAAGAGCAGGGATTGAGCATAAGGTACTAAATGCTAAGAAACATGCTCAAGAATCTGAAATTGTTGCCCAAGCAGGACGTTTTGGTGCAGTTACAATTGCAACAAACATGGCTGGCCGTGGTACGGATATTGTGCTTGGTGGTAACCCATCTTTTCTTGCCAAAAAAGAACTTAAAAAACGTGGCATGGAAGATGAAATGATTGAATTTGCAGATTCTTATTTTAAAACTGATGATGAAGAAATTATTAAGGCTAGAGAAGATTATCAAAATTTAGTTGAAAAATTTAAAAAAGAAACTGATGAAGAAGCTAAAAAAGTTTCTGAAGTCGGAGGTCTTCATATAATCGGTACAGAAAGACACGAAAGTAGACGTATTGATAACCAACTTCGTGGCCGTAGTGGTCGTCAAGGAGATCCAGGTTCCTCAAGATTTTATATTTCAGGTGATGATGATTTAATTAGACTATTTGCCGGAGATAGGTTTAAAAATACA
Organism: Peptoniphilus sp. oral taxon 836 str. F0141; assembly: GCF_000179335.1. Lineage (NCBI taxonomy): Bacteria > Bacillati > Bacillota > Tissierellia > Tissierellales > Peptoniphilaceae > Peptoniphilus > Peptoniphilus sp. oral taxon 836. The sequence goes on along the minus strand of NZ_AEAA01000100.1, from coordinate 66,599 downwards.
ATGGAAAAAATTGATACTCCAGAAGATGAACCTATAGAAGCAGGAATATTGACAAGGCTAATTGAATCAGCTCAAAGAAAGGTTGAAGGAAACAACTTCTCAATTCGTAAAAATGTATTGCAATATGATGATGTCATGAATAAGCAAAGAGAAGTTATCTATGGAGAAAGAACTAGAGTCCTTGAAGGTGAAAATCTCAAAGATGATATCGTAGCTATGAAGGAAGATATAATTTCTCAAACTGTTGATTTTTATAATAAACTTGACCACAACAATACTAAACATTTAGATATTGAAGGATTAGAAAATTTTGTGGAAGATACTTTTGATTTTCCTGAAGAATTTTTAAAGGGTCATGAAAATGACAGCATAGAAAATATTAAAGAATATATTAGTGAAGCTTCAGCGGAAAAATATAAGGAAAAAGAAGAAGAATTTGGGGATGAAAGATTTAGAGAAGTAGAAAGAGTAGTCCTTCTTAAAAATGTAGACTCCAAATGGATGGATCATATAGATGCAATGGATCAACTTCGTAAGGGTATAGGTCTTAGAGCTGTTGGTCAAGTAGATCCTGTTCGTGCTTATGCTGAAGAAGGCTTTGATATGTTTGAACAAATGAATGAATCTATCAAGGAAGACACAGTGAAGATGCTTTATCATGTAATTAATCCTGAAAGAGTAAAAAGGGTTAGAGTTGCAAAAGAAGTAGAAACAGTAAATCCTGATGATGGAAAGAAAAAACCATTTGTAAGAAAAAATAAAAAAGTTGGAAGAAATGACCCATGTCCATGTGGCAGCGGTAAAAAATATAAAAACTGCTGTGGTAAAAATGAATAAATAATTTTAAATATCTGTTGGTGATTAAAAGCCGACAGATATTTTTTTGATAAATATTTCTTAGCAAAATACTAGGATATTATTGAAATGATTAATAATATTTGTTATCATTAACTAGTGAAATTTTTTAAGTTCTACTTTTTTGGAAAGAAGGCTAAATTTTGAAAGTAAACTTTAAGGGTCTAATAAGCTTTTTTGCTATAATTTTCCTTTGGTATTTTTTAACAAAAATAGGAATCTATAGCACTTATTTATTGCCGACCTTTCCTATGATTTGGGAAAGTTTTTTTCAGATGTTAAAAGATGGCTCACTTTTTGTCCATGTATCAACATCTCTTACTAGGGTTTTTATAGGCTATTTTATTGCTTTTTTTCTAGCTTTTTTCCTTTCTATTGCGTCATTAATTTTTAAGTCTTTTGACAAGTATTTTGATTGGCTCATTCAATTTTTAAGAAACGTACCGCCTCTTTCCCTTATACCACTTTTAATATTGTGGTTTGGAATAGGTGAAAAAACAAAGATAATAATAATTATTTTGGCATCATTTTTTCCGATGTATCTAAACATCAACAAAGGTTTTAAAATGACTGATGTAAAACTTATTGAGGTGGGCAAAGCCTTTAACTTTTCAAAGTTAAAATTATTTTTCAAGATAAGGCTTCCATACGCTTTAAACGATATTTTAGTCGGTATGAGAATTGGGCTTGGATATTCCTATAGAGCAATAATCGGAGCTGAAATGATAGCCTCATCAACAGGTCTTGGTTATATGATTAATTTTGCTCGCTCGCTTTCACAGACAGATGTTGTCATTGTGGGCATTATTATTATAGGATTATTGGGATATTTATGCGATTATTTGTTTAAAAAAATGAGCAAATTACTTTTAAAAGGTAGAGAGATTTATGAATGAAATAGAAATTTCTGATCTAAATGTAAGCTTTAAAATCACAGATAGAAAAGTGAAAGTTTTAAAGGACTTAAATTTAAATATTGAATCAGACAAAATAAGTGTAGTTTTGGGTAAATCTGGTTGTGGAAAGACTACTTTACTTAAAGCTATAAAAGGGTTAATTCCAATTGAAAAAGGAATTATAAAAAAAGAAAATCTAAATATATCCTATGTATTTCAAGAACCAAGGTTGATGGCATGGCTAAATGTTTATGAAAATATTATTTTTGGCTTAAAGAAACAAGAAGTCAATAATAAAAATATAGATGAACTGATTGATATGATAGGACTAAGAGATTTTAAAAAAGCTTATCCCAAGGAACTTAGTGGGGGTATGTGCTCAAGGGTATCTCTTGCAAGAGCACTTGCAACAAAGGCGGGTTTTATTTTGATGGACGAACCGTTCGCTGCTCTCGATTATTTTACAAGGTTACATCTCCAAAGAGAACTTATAAGACTTTATAAGCTTAATAATTTTGGAGTCTTATTTGTAACACATTCCATTGAAGAGGCAATAAATATAGCTGATGTCATTTTAATAATGGATCAGGGAAAAATCAAAAAGAAATACCACAAAGTTTATATGGAAAAAATTGGTATTTCTAAATTACGCTCAGAAATTTTGAGAGACTTAGAGGAGGAAGTAGTATGAAGAAAGTATTAGTTCTTGTTTTATCACTCCTTTTACTTACTGCTTGTGGACAAAAGTCTGCAGGAGAAGCGAATAGTGAAAATCAAGCAAATGTTAAGACAGAAGAAAAAGAAACTAAGGACACAAATAAAAAATTAAGTATAGAAAAGCTAAACGTAACTTATGTTACAAGCCCTTTAAATGTGCCATCAATAGTGGAAAAGCAAAATAAATTTTTTGAAGAAAATTTAGGCCTTCCGGTAAATTATGCTGAAATTACATCAGGTGCTGACCAAACTCAAGCTCTAGCATCAGGGGATGTAGATATTTTATATGCCCTTGGAGGTTCATCAGCAGTTTCAGCCTATGCCGGAGGAGCAGATATAAAAATTATCAATATGTATTCAAGAGCACCTAAGGCATTTTGCTTATATTCAAAAGATGACTCTATAAAAAGTCCGCAAGATTTAAAGGGAAAAACAATAGCAGGACCGATGGGAACTAATTTGCATGAACTTTTACTTGCATATTTGAATACAAAAAATATGACTCTTAAAGATGTGAATTTTGTAAATATGGCAATTCCTGATGCTCTTGCTGGACTTGAAAATGGTTCTTTAGATGTTGGTCTTTTAGGTGGACCAGCAGCTTATAAGGCACAAGAAGCGGGATTTCATAAAGTTTGTGATGGAGAAGGCTTGATTGAAGCTATAATTTGTGTTGCTACAAGCCAAAAATTTTATGAGGAACATCATGATGTTATTGAAGCACTAGAAAAAGCTCAAGACCAAGTTTTATCTTTTATGAAAGACCAGCCAGATAAAACTAAGGAACTTGTAAAAAATGAATTAAAACTTGATGATAACGCATATGATACTATGTATCCACAGTATAATTTCGATACAAAAGTTAGTGATAAGGATGTTGAAGGTCTTCAAAAGACAGCAGACTTTATGTTTAATTCTCAAATGATTAAAGATAAAGTTGATGTAAAGGATATGTTCATTAAATAAAAATAATAATTTTAAATATCTGTTGGTGATTATAAGCCGACAGATATTTTTTATAAAAAATTTATTAACCGATAAAACTTAAAAAAGATAAATTTTAAACCCCTGATTTTTTCAGGGGTTTAGAAAAATTTTATATAAACAGCTACTAACTATTTATTAGCCTTTGGATAGTACTTGGGGTCTTTAAAGTATTGATTCTTCATTTCAACGGCTTGTCCGCTCATAAGAAGTACACCTATCATATTTGTAATAACTACAATACCTAACAAGAAGTCAAGTAGAGAATAAGCAGTTTCTAGACTAAATACAACGCCAAGAACTATAAACACCATATATACGCAACGACAAATTATTGCCGCAGTGTGACCGAATAAAAATTCAGCTTGTTTTTCTCCGAAGAAGATTATTGCTACAACAGTTGTTATAACGAAAAGTAATAAACAAACTGAAACGATAGTAGAACCGAACCCTGCGCCTAGGGCTGCTCCGAAAGCTTGAGCAGGCATTGTTGCTGCTAAATCAGATGGAATTTCTGTCCATACGCCTGATACTAAAACTACTATTGCAGTTACTGTACAAACTATAATTGTATCAACAAAAATTTCAAATACTGCCCACAAACCTTGTTGTGCAGGAATTTCAACAGTAGCACTTGCATGGGCTATAGTTGAAGTACCCATACCGGCTTCGTTAGAATAACATCCTCTTGCAATACCATTTCTCATAGCTTGTGCAACGGCAGCTCCTGAGAATCCACCAACAGCAGCAGCAGGTGAGAATGCGTGAGCAAAAATAGTAGCGAAAGCTCCGGGAACGTGTTTTAAATTAAAAGCGATAACCACAAGACCGCCAAGAATATAAAAAGCTGCCATAAAAGGAACTGCGATTTCACAAAATCTTGCAACACCTTTAAGTCCACCAAAAACAATAGCGCCAACTATAATAAGAAATATTCCTAATCCTACATATTTACTGATTCCTAAAAGCTCAACATTTTGTATAAAAGTAAGAGTTTGAGTTGAAATAGAAGGTGCAATTTCAATCATCAAGAAGAATGCAAATAATGGTCCTAAGAATGGAAGGGGTGAATTTTTAAGATAATACATGGCACCGCCAACAAATTCTCCCTTTTCGTTCTTTTCTCTATATTTTATACCTAAAGTGATTTCTGTAAATTTTGTTGCCATACCAACAAGAGCGGTTACCCACATCCAAAATACAGCACCAGGTCCGCCTAAGGCTATAGCAACAGGAACACCAACAATATTTGCCCCACCTATACAGGAAGCAAGGGCAGTTGCGGCTGCGGCAAAAGCGGATACGGAACCTTCACCGTCAGATTTTTTAAACATTCCACCAAAAGTTTGTTTTATTATGTATCCAAAATACCTGAATTGGAAAAATCCTAAACGTATGGTTAGGTATAAACCGCCACCAACTAATAAAATTAGGATTGGTGGACCCCAAAACCAGTTCGCCAAATTAATTAAAATATCAAGAAATTTCATATAAATCCTCCGTTTTAGTCAAAGACCATTTTTTAATTAAAAATTAAGATTCTAAAAAAATTAGAAAATTTCTGCAATCATACAGCGTGCAGAACCTCCACCGTAATATTCAATCGTAGAAATGTCTACACAAACAATTTCAGTAGTTTCTTCGATTTTTTTGATTTGATCTTTATCAAGACTATCGTAAGCCATTTTGCTCATAACTATAAAACTCTTGCCGTCTGAACCCATAAGCTCAAGAGTATTACCGGCACAAGCCTTAGTTTGTTCTAAAGTAAGTTCGACAATATCATTGCCACCTTCGATAAGCTTATCTTTTACTCTTTGTCTATCTTTTTCATCAACAGCTTCAAGGCAGATGATTGCCTTCTTTTCACCTATACCCATTACTATATTTGTATGATATATAAGATTTCCGTCTTGTCTTGATTCAAAGGCTACGCCAACGTGACCTGTGTCTTTACACCAAGCTTCAAATAAATTCTTGTCGGCACGTGGAGATAGGGAACAATATGCCACCTTATTTTTTCTATCAATAACAATAGAACCAGTACCTTCTAAAAATTTATTCTTGTCATGATTTTCGCTGTAATCAAAAATTTTGAAAAATTCTTCATCCTTAGCCTTGTCTTTACAAATTTTAACAACCTTTTCCTTAAATTTAGAAATTTCCATTTGACGATTTTCTGCAAACATAGGATATATGCACATTATTCCACCCTCATGAGTTGAAAACCAGTTATTTGGAAATATGGAATCGGGTGTTTTAGGTTCAGCGGTATCTTCAAGGATATTAACCTTTACTCCCTTTGCCTTAAGAGCATCACTTAAATTATTAAATTCTTCCAACGCTCTTTTTTGTACTTCGTTAAGATCGGCTTCATCATTGTGTTGGTAAGCATTATTTACAGCCGTTTGGGCATTAAAGAAAAATCCCTTAGGTCTTACCATAACAACTTCATTTGTTGTGTGTTTAATATCAATCCCTCCCATAAATAAAAAATTTTAATAAGTTATTAACAAACAACTTCCTAACAAGTTAAATTTAACATATTGGCAATGTTAATGCAAGCGTTTTTTTATTAGATTGGATTAAATTATATACAAATTATACAAAAAAATATTACTTATAGATAATTATAATTAATTATAAGATGATTTTAGAAAGAAATAATTTTAAAACTTGTGAGTGGAACTATAAACATTTTGAAAATATCTTTTAATTCTTATCGCCTATATTTTATTTAAAAAGATCATATGAAATTTTGTGAAACTAATAGTTTATTCAACTTCAAATTAAGGGCAAAAAAAATCAATAGTAAATTTTTATTTACTATTGACCTATTTCCATTTCATTTCCTTCAATGTTATTGTCTTTTAAAATTTTTTCTATATCATCTTTTAAGTTACTTTTTGTAATAAATATAGCTTTAACTTTTCCATCACTTCCAAGGGACTTATCTACCAGATAAATATATTTATATAAACCATCAATATCTTCATAAGAAGTTTTGAACAAATCATTTGATTTGATCAAAAGATTATCATTAGGATTTAAAGAAATATTAATATAGGAATCAGAGGACTCTTCCTTTGCAAAACTTGCAGGAATTTGACCTTCTATGGAAGTTTTTAAAAGCTTAATCAAATCATCCTCAGCTTTTTTGTTATCGAGAACATATAAAATTCTTTTTTCTTTTTCTATTCCTGAGTCTGTATAATAAGTTCCATATTCTACACTTAAATCTGAAATTCGTAAATTTTCATTTTCTATAGATAAATTTCCTTCGTGATTTTCTTGTGACTTATCGGAAGAATTGTTGGTAGTTTCTTTGGCAGGTAAAGAAGTATTTACAGAATTATTGTTTAAATTATTTTCTTTATTATCATTTGACTTACCTCTGCCACAAGATTTTACTATAAACATAAGAAGTATAAAAACAAAGAAAACAAAGATAGCTCTTCTGATGACATACTTTCTCTTGAGCCTTCTTTTCCTATAAGGTCTTTTCCTATTATCATAACTTGACATAATTATCACCCTAATTATTATAAAATTTAATTATTAAAACTAATAGTATAATATGGGATAATTCTTGTCAAGAAAATTTAAGACTATTATGCCTTGTCAATATTTAGTATAATAAAAAAGAGGTGAATTATGGAAAAATTTAAAATAATTGCCACGACAAATTTTGGATTAGAAGCCCTATGCAAAAGAGAGCTTTTAGATATGGGATACAATGATTTAAAAGTGCAAGACGGAAGAATAGAATTAACAGGAACATATAAAGATGTCTGTGCTTTGAATTTGAATCTGAGAACAGCAGAAAGAATTTTTATGGTAGTTGCCTCTTTTGAGGCTCTAAGTTTTGAAGAACTTTTTGATAAAGTTTACGATATAGATTGGACTTATTTTTTAAATGAAGATTCAAACTTTATTCTTCTTGCCAAAAGTCATAAATCAAAATTATTTTCTCTTTCAGATATACAAAGAATTTCTGAAAAGGCAATAATAAAAAAATTACAAAATAAATATAAAAAAGACTGGTTTTCTAAAAGTAATGAGAGAATAAAAATTGAAGTTTCTCTACTTGATGATATAGCCACAATAGCTATAGACACATCAGGAGATGGCATACACAAAAGAGGATACAGACAAATTAATTACAAGGCTCCTATTTCAGAAACAATAGCCGCATCTATGGTTATGCTTTCTTTTTGGAATCCTGAAAGACCACTAGCCGATCCTTTTTGTGGTTCGGGAACAATAGTGATAGAAGCTGCCATGATCGGGAAAAATATAGCCCCTGGACTTATGAGAAAATTTGACCTTGAAAATTTTATTTTTATTCCTCAAGAAATATTTAAGGAAGAAAAAAGAAAGTGCTATGAAAAAATTGATTATGATAAGAAACTAAACATTAATGCATCTGATGTATCTTATAAGGCAATAGAAGTAGCAAAGAATAATTCAGCCATACTTGGTCTTGATGAAGATATTAATTTCTTCCAAAAAGATATCCGCAATTTAGATCTTGAGGATAATTATGGAGTTTTAATCACAAACCCTCCCTATGGAGAAAGGCTTGCCGTAAAAGAAGCACCGGAACTTAATAGAGAACTGGGAAGACTCTATAAGACTATACCAACTTGGTCTTTATATGCCATTACAGGCTCAGAAACTTTTCAAAAAGATTTTGGCAAAAAAGCCGACAGAAAAAGAAAGTTATACAACGGCAAAATAAAAACCTATTATTTTCAATATTATGGTCCTAGACCCTTTGTTAAGAAGTGATAATTTGATATAATCATAAAGCTGGAGGTGATATTATGGAAGAAGATTATTTATACTCGCAAAAAATTGACCATCAAGTATTAAATGGAATTGCCGATCCCATTAGAGTTTTAGATTCCGATGAAAGAGTTATATTTGTAAATGAAGCAATGGAAAAAACTCTTGGTTACGATAGAAAAAATTTGCTCTGTGACATTGATGAGAGTATCTTCAACCCTGATATCACAAGAAGTGTCTTAAGAACTGGAGAAGTTGTCCAAAGAGAAGAGATAATAAAAGATACAATCTATTCAGTAAAATGCTCTCCAGTATTAGGTCAAAAGGGACAAATAATCGGAGTGGTAGAAGTTTTTAGAAATGTAACAGTGGAAAGAAGACTTCAAAGAGAAATAATAGAAAGAAACAGGGCAATGGTAAGAGAAACCATGGCGGCATCACAAATACAAAAAACAGTCTTACCAGACAAGGGCTTTATAAAAAATTTAAAAATTGACTATATTTACAAACCTTCAAATATGCTTTCAGGCGATATGTTTGATGTTTTTGAAATAAATGAAGATAATATTGCAGTCTATATTTCAGACTCAGTAGGGCATGGTTTTGCAGCATCTATGGTAACAATGTTTATAAAATCTTTAATAAGAACTCTTCCAATTTTTATACTCTTATCGCCCTCTAAGACCCTTGATGCCATTTCAAATAGATTCTCTCTTTTGAAGCTTGATATTGAAAATTATTTCACATGTTTTTATGGAGTTTTCAATATAAAAAAAGGTATTTTTACATATGCTAATGCAGGGCATCTGCCCTTGCCTTTAAAGGTTTCAGAAAAAATTGAATATCTTCACGCTGAAGGAAATCCCATATCAAGATTTTTTAAGAGTGCAAAATATAAAGAAGAAAATTCAAAATTTTACGCTGGAGATAAGATATTATTTATGACTGATGGAGTAAGCGAATCAAGAAATCTTGAAGGAGAGGTTTATGGCTTAAAAAGACCTGAAGAAATAATGTTGGAAAATGACATAGATGAACTTTCAATTTTGAAAGATAATTTACTTTCCTTTACAAATATCACACAGACAGATGATATTTCAGTACTTCTCTTGAGCGTTTGGTAGTAATAAAAAATTATATAATTGTGATAAATTTAGGGTTTATTTTTTTGAATAAACCTTATTTTTGTGATGATTTATATTGATAAAAATTTACTCTATTTTTGAAAGTATTTTTAAATTATATATTTAAAAATTAAGACATGACTTACAAAAAATTCACAAAATATTAATGTTTTCATTAATAATGTAAAAATTGCATGATGAAATTTATTTATAAAAATAATTATAGAAAAAACTAATGTTACAAAAAGATTAAATATCTTAAAAATCTCTTAAAAAAATCTTAAAATTCTAGATTTTTATTACTTTTAGGGTATAATAGAAATACGGAGAATGAAAACCGAATATTTAAGGAGGAATTTTTATGAAAACTTATAGAAAACGTTTCATGGCATCGACACTTGCTTTACTTATGACAGTATCGATTCCACTTACAGCACTAGCTGAAGAAGACACTGGAACTGAAAATAATGGCATTGAAATTAGCCAAGAATTAAATGGATTGCCAGTTTCTGACCCTGCTGAAGCTCCAACAGATCCAAGTACTGGAGATGAATTAGAAAAAGCAAAGGAAGCATTGAATAAAGCTATAAATGATGCTAAAGATTATCAAAATACTGACGATTACAAAAAGTCAGAACTATCTAAAGAAAAAAAAGATTTAGAAGGAGATATACATGCAGCAGAAAATGTAAAGGATGCTTTAGGAGAAAAACCTCCAACAGCAAGCGTTGATGATGCAAATAGAGTTGCAAATAAACTAAATAGTACTTTAAAAAACTTAAAAGATGAAATAAAAAAAGAAAAAGATAATAAAGATGCATTAGATAAAGCTAAAAAAGAATTAAAAAAAGCTATAGATGATGCTACAACTTTTAAGTCAAATGAAAAATATACTAAAGGTAAGGCTGAGTATGTAACTGCATTTGACCAAGCTTTAAAGGATGCAAAAACAGCTAAAGATGAACCAGGCGCAAGTGTAGCTAGTTTAACAGATGCAAAAAATACCTTAACTGCTGCTCAAAAGAAACTAGAAGAAGCAACTCTACCCATAGCTTCTACTCTAGCAATTTCTGAACAAAAAGTATCTTCTAATGGTTATGTATCAGGTTATGTAAAAGCTGATGGAGTTGCGGTTCCTGATGTCATTGTAAGTTTCTATACAAATGATGGAGTCTTTGTTGCTAATGGAAAAACTTATGCAAATGGATATTTTGAATTTTATGTAGGAACTGAATATTATAATTATTACTATGATGGATATTATGATGGATATTATAAGGGACATTATGTATATTATGATTCAACTTATGGATATTATTACAAAAACTCCAACAATGAAAGAGTTTATATAAATGACTATTATTGGTATGGTAAGGATTATAGATGTGGCAAGAGTGGATATTTACTTGCAGAAAAACTTCTTTACACAACAAGTGAAAAAGCATATGTAAAAGGAACTTGTGACTACAACAATTACTATTGGCCAGGCTCATACGATAAAAAATATTATGATTATAGAGTTTATCCAACAAGCGTATCTAGAACAACATCTTATGTAAAGGGATATTTACCAAATGAAAAAGGTAGAACAGTTTCTGTTTACTCAGATGACTATTATTATGACGGATATTATAGTGATGGTTACTATGATTATTATGGATACTATAATAGATATTACAGAAGTTCCAAATATTATTTAGGCTCAGCTACAGTTGATTCTGATGGATATTTCACTATTTACTTCAATAGAAGCGTTCCAACTTCTGAAAGTTTATATTATTATGTAGATGGCTACAAAGATGGAAGATATGCAACTGTTCCTAGTGTAAGTCAAGCTGAAGCTGGCACAATGTTTATAAAAGGTAAGGCAGGAAGCTTTGCAAGCATAAGAGTTGAAGATGCTAACGGCAAAAAAATTGGGACAACTACTGCTAATGGTGACGGCGAATTTTCTTGTTATTTAGATAGAAAATTAAGTCTTGGCGAAACTATAAAAGTTATAGCTTCAGAATCTTCAAAATATGATTCAGAAACTACTTATAAAGTTACTGATACAAGCCTAAGCGGTCAAACTTATGCAAGAGTTTCTTATATTAAGGGATATCCTGATGGAACTTTCAAACCATCAAATAACGTAACAAGAGCAGAAGCTGCTCAAATGTTTGCTACATTATTAAATGGCGGAACAAGTTTTGGAACTTCTTCTACAACTAAGTTTGCAGATGCTAATAACAAATGGTATTCACCTGCTGTAAATTATATTGCTGGTAAGGGCCTTTTAAGTGGATATAGTGATGGAACTTTCAAACCTGATGCTGATATCACAAGAGCTGAATTTGCTCAAATGATTTCCGGATATCTAAAAGCTGGTTATGCCGGTTCTGCTAATTTTAAAGATGTTAAAGGACACTGGGCAAGTGATGCAATAGATAAAGTTTTTGGAAACAAAGCTGTTGAAGGTTACCCAGATGGAACATTCAAACCAAATAAAACTCTTACAAGAGCAGAAGCTGTTACAGTATTAAATGCAGTATTCAACAGATATACAACTTCTAACTCATTTAAAAATGTATCTTCTGCTAACTTAAAGAACTATTCTGATATATCTTCTTCACACTGGGCATATTATCAAATTCTAGATGCTTCAAATGCTCACGTATCTCAAAAAGTTACTTCAACAAGTAATGAAGAAGTTTGGAAATAAGATAGTTTTGAGAATTGGATATTAAATATTAAAGGAAGGGATTTTTATCCCTTCTTTTTTTCGTGGTTTTAAATAAGCTCTTATAAAGAGATTTTGTCAAGTCTTTTTATATAAGAAAATATTTTATGACATAAAATAAGGGACTATCATAAAAAAGTCCCTTATTTTTATATAGTATTTAATTAATTTCTTACCAAGTGCAAGTTCCTGTTTTTTCCTGAACTTTCCAAATAAATCTTAAAAATATATTTTTATCTAAGCCACTTTCAAAGTCTTGTGTATATTCTCCACCAATATTATTCCAAATTCTATCATAATAATTTTCAAATTTTGAAATTAAAGCTGAGTTTTTGTTCATTTTTATATCAACATCTGTTTCTAAATTGAAGTTATCAAGATTTCTTCTTGTGAAATTTGCTGATCCCAATATTAGCCTCGGCTCTTTATCTTTATAGGAGAAATATGCAATTTTTGTGTGGAACTGTTCGCCTGTAGTTTTATACCATTTGATATTAATTTTTGGATGTTCTTTTTTTAGCTCACTTAAAGCGGGTCTGTTTGGGCATCCGTTTTTCTTTATTCCGAAGGCATCTTTATTTAGGTCTGCTATGATTTTAACATCAACACCCCTATCGGAGGCTTGACCTAAAGCTTTCAAAATTCTAAATTCAGATAGGTAAAATATGCCAATTTTAATTTGATCTTTTGCTTTAGTTTCATTAATGTTTTTGTATAGGGCATTAAAAATTTCACCTTCACTTATTATTCTAAGCTCTTCATTTGAATTTTTAATATCGACTGCCTTATAATTTTTTATTGTATCAGGCATTTTATCAAAAAATATACTTTCTGATTTTATTAGATCCTCAATCGCTTTTCCTGTAAATATACAGGCTACGTTTGAATGGAAAGCGGAAGGATCATGTGGGTTTGCTGATGCTACAAGGGCTTTATTTTCTGAAACTAGGATTTTTCTGTGGTTTGCTTTGAAGTTTAAAAGTTTAAGTATTGCCCTTATATTAATTTTAGGACCATCTTTTTTGAAAAAATTATTTATATAAGTTTTGCCTCCTGTGCCTAAGTATTTTATATATGCCCTGTATGGTCCAGAAATTATGGGGTTTGAATCCCTCATTTTGTTTAGGTCTGTAATTACAAGTTCTATCCCGTTTTCTTTCAATTTTTTCAGATATTTTTGCTCGTAGGCTCCGTAAAAATTGTTGATGGGATCTGTTACAAAAAGTATGGGCATATGAGGATTTTCTTTTTTCTTTTCTATTAATAAATTTGTCATTTGCTCAACTTGAGCTGGATAAGCAGATAATTTTTTGTCATATTCATCATTATATAAAAAGAAATCTATCAGCAAAAATTTTTTTGCATTTTTTATTATTTCAATTTCTTCTTTATTAATATTAATTTCATGAATTCTCTTTTGGTCTTTTGTATAGGTCAGGTCATAAATGAAATCAGCTTGAGTTTTTTTAAATTCTCCTGAAACATTTGTGCCTTTTGGATTTTTAGTATTTAAGCTATATATGATTGGAATGATTAATAATAAGATTAAGGCTAACATGATTTTCTTCTTCTTTTTGTCTTTTTTCTTCAAATGTTTAACTCCTAATATAATTTACTATAATTATAGCAAAATTTATAGTAAATTATATTTTTAATTGTAATTTTCTTATATATCAAATATAAAATTAGGGTATAATTTGAATATAAATTTAAGGGGGAATTCGTATGTTTGATATAGGCGACATAAAAAGAGAAGCGAAAACTTACTATAAGAAGCATTTTAAAAGTGCCATTATTTTATTACTTATTTTTACTGTAATTTCGATTTTCTTTGGCGACTTTGAAAGTAACAAACCAATAAATTTGGGTTTAAATTTAAAAACACCATCAGATTATATGGAAAATTATAATAATTATAGAGATCTTAAGTTCATTGATAAGTCAAAGATATCTGTAGGAACAGGAGGAGCTGGATATAATTATAGTAAGAGGCATGATTATGGTTATTATGTTGATATGAGCGGGGAATCAGTTGATACAAGTCAAGGTAACAATGAATTTAAGTCTTTAGGTCTTCTTGGCAAATGTTTGAGCTTAAATTTATTTCTAATAGTAAGCCCCATCATATTTTATATAATTTTATGTATTCAAATTTTTGGAAGAATATTTATTGTTAATCCTGTATTAGTTGGGAAAAATAAGGCTTTAGTTGAAGGACTTAGAAATCCAGAAGAGGACCTTGTAATTAATAAACTTTTTTACTTTTTTGGTAATGAAAATTATTTAAAAGTCTGTGGTAAAATCCTTCTTAAGGATGTATTTATTTTTCTGTGGTCTTTGCTATTAATTTTGCCTGGAATTTACAAATATTACCAATACTTTTTTGTAGGATATATCCTTGCAGATAATCCAGATATGCCATTTAATGAAGCTATAAATATGAGTAAAAAATTAACTGATAATTATAAGTTTAATATTTTTCTTTTGGGTCTATCCTTTATAGGTTGGTATATACTCTGCTTTTTTACTTTAAGTATAGGACTTATATTTTTAAATCCTTATATAGAAATTTCATATGCAACATTGTATAAGGATAGGTTAGAAGAATATAGAAAAAAAGTTGAAGTTGAAGAAGAATTTATTGGTGATTAGAAACATTATATTTTAAGTATTTTAATTTGAGCTTATAATGCTTTGATAAAGTCATATAAGCTATGTTATAATTAATGTAGAATATAATAAAAGGAGTGATTTTATGAAAATATTAGTACCAATTGATGGTTCCAAATCATCTAAGGCATCACTTAAAGAAGCTAGTAGTTTAGGTGAAAAATTACAAGCTGAATTAATTATACTTACAGTTATTCCAGAAACAAGTATTTTTGAACAATATCCAACTAATTTTGCTTATGCACTTGAAGTTGATAAAGCTAATACTGAAAGAGCACAACATATTTTAAAAGAAGCCGAAAAAGATCTTAAAGATTTTCCTAATAAGGTAGAAACTTTCTACACATCAGGAAATCCTGCAGCTCAAATCTGCAAGTTTAGTGATGAAAAAGAAGTCGATCTTATCGTTATGGGTAATAGAGGTCTTGGAGCTTTCTCAAGAACTCTTTTAGGTTCAGTTTCTAATAAAGTAATCAACCAATCTAGAGCATCAGTTTTAGTTGTAAAGGCAGATATTTAATATTTTATTAGTTCAATAATTTAAATTAATTTGGAGGTTTAGACCTCCATTTTTTGTGCATAATTTTTTACTTTAAGTTCAATTTTTATAAAATTTATATTTTTGTAGAGATTTATCTAAGTAATAAAGTATTTCAAATTAAGAATTATTACTCAATCAATTTTTCATGACATTAATAATAACGTTTCGTATAAAATATTGAAATTTCAAATAAAAATAGTAAGATTGTTGTTAAGCTTATTCAAGGCTTGAAAATATTTGCCAAAATGATATAATAATTTGTGTGCGTTATGTTAATAATATAACACTCTTTATATAATCAAAGTTAGGGGGATTATAAATGGATTTTAGAATGGACAAAGAACATCTACTTTTACAACAAATGTACCGTGCATTTGCTGAAAATGAAGTAGATCCTGTTGCAGCAGATGTTGATGCAACTGAAGAAGTTCCAATGGAAAACGTTAAAAAATTAGCTAGATATGGATTCTTCGGAATACCATTTCCAAAAGAATACGGTGGACAAGGGGCTGACTACTTAGCTTACTCAATGGCTGTTGAAGAACTTTCAAAGAAATGTGCAACAACAGGCGTAATTGTTTCAGCACATACTTCATTGTGTTGTGCTCCCATTTTCGAAAATGGAAATGAAGAACAAAAGAAAAAATACTTACCTGATTTATTATCAGGACGTAAAATCGGTGCTTTCGGTTTAACTGAACCAGGTGCTGGTACTGATGCCTCAGGTCAAAAAACTACTGCAGTTCTTGACGGAGATGAATATGTATTAAACGGTTCAAAAATATTTATTACTAACGGTGGATTCGCTGATGTATTCGTAGTAATTGCTGTTACTGATAAAACAAAAGGATACAAAGGAATTTCAGCTTTCATAGTTGAAAAAGGAACTCCAGGATTCTCTGTTGGTGAACCAGAAGATAAGATGGGAATTAGAGGTTCTTCTACTTGCGAACTTATTTTTGAAGATTGCAGAATTCCAAAAGAAAACTTACTTGGAAGAGAAGGAAAGGGTTATACATTAGCTCTTAAGACTCTTGACGGTGGTAGAATTGGTATTGCTTCTCAAGCTTTAGGTATTGCAGAAGGCGCTATTGATGAAACTGTTAAATATGTTAAAGAAAGAAAACAATTTGGTAAGAGAATTTCTCAATTCCAAAATACTCAATTCCAACTTGCTGATATGCAAACAAAAACTGATGCAGCACAATTATTAGTTTATAGAGCTGCTAGCACAAAAGGCAATGGAGAAGAATATATGCATCAAGCAGCTATGGCAAAATTATTTGCAGCTGAAAATGCAAGTGATGTAACTAGAAGATGTCTTCAATTATTCGGTGGATATGGATACACAAGAGATTATCCAATTGAAAGAATGATGAGAGACGCTAAGATTACTGAAATTTATGAAGGTACATCTGAAGTTATGAGAATGGTTGTCTCTAACTGGATGGGCGTTAAGTAATAGGAGGCTTTGAGATGTTAAAAATAGTTGTTTGTATGAAACAAGTTCCGGATACTAACGAAGTTAGACTTGATCCTGTAACTAATACATTAATTAGAGAAGGAGTTCCAAGTATTATTAACCCTGATGATAAGTCAGGTCTTGAATGTGCTTTAAGATTAAAAGATGCTGATCCTGATAATGTTCATGTAACAGTTCTTTCAATGGGACCTCCACAAGCTGATGTTGCTTTAAGAGAAGCTCTTGCAATGGGAGCTGACGATGCAATTCTTGTATCTGATAGAGCTTTTGGTGGTGCTGATACTTGGGCTACATCTTGTACTATTACAGGTGCTCTTGAACATTTAGATTATGATATTATCATTACAGGACGTCAAGCAATTGATGGTGATACTGCACAAGTTGGACCACAAATTGCTGAACACATTGGAATCAAACAAGTTTCTTATGTTGAAGGACTTGAACTTTTAGAAGATAAATCTGGTGTTCGTGTTCAAAGACAATTCGAAGATAGATATCATGTAATAGATGTTAAATTCCCATGCTTAATCACTGCAATTGCTGAACTTGCAGAACCAAGATATATGAGCGTTGGCAAAATTTTTGATGCATATAAAGTTGAAATTCCAATGTGGGGATTAAAAGATATTGAAGATAAACTTGACCTTTCAAATGTTGGATTAAAGGGTTCTCCTACAAGAGTAAAGAAATCCTTCCCTAAACAAGGTAAGGGAAAGGGAGTTCTTCTTACAGATTTAACTGCAGATGAAGCAGCTCAAGCAATAGTAGCTAAACTTCAAGAAAAGTATATAATCTAATGGAGGCTTGAAATGAGTAAAGATATTTATGTATTTATAGAACAAAGAGATAATAAGCTTGAAAAAGTTGGTATTGAACTTTTAGGAAAAGCTAGAGAACTAGCTGACAGATTAAATGAACAAGTAGTTGCTATGCTTATTGGCGAAAAGGTAAAAGGACATAGCGATTTATTGATTCATCACGGAGCTGACAAGGTTATAGTTATTGAAGATCCAATGTTAAAAGAATATGTAACTGAACCATATGCAAAATCAGTTTTCCATATTATCAAAAAATATGAACCAGAAATAGTACTTTTTGGTGCTTCTTCAATAGGAAGAGACTTAGCTCCAAGAATGGCAGCAAGAATCCATACAGGACTTACTGCTGACTGTACAAAACTTGACATTGAAGATGAATCAAATTTACTTCTTATGACAAGACCTGCTTTTGGTGGTAACTTAATGGCAACTATCGTTTGCGAAAACTTCAGACCACAAATGGCAACAGTTAGACCTGGCGTAATGCAAGCTATGGATAGTGATACTTCAAGAACTGGTGAAGTTATTGAAGAAAAACTTGAATTTACTGCTGAAGATATGAACGTTAAGATTGTTGACGTATTGAAACACGAAAGCAAGAAGAAAGATATTACTGAAGCTAATATCTTAGTTTCTGGTGGACGTGGACTTGGTGGACCAGAAGGATTCAAGCCACTTGAAGAATTAGCTGAAGTTTTAGAAGCTGAAGTTTCTTCATCAAGAGCTGCTGTTGACTCAGGCTGGATAACTAAGGACAGACAAGTTGGACAAACTGGTAAGACAGTTAGACCAGAACTTTATTTCGCAATTGGTATTTCAGGAGCTATCCAACATTTAGCTGGTATGGAAGAATCTGATTTAATTATTGCTATTAATAAAGATACTGACGCTCCAATGTTTGAAGTTGCAGACCTTGGTGTAGTTGGAAACTTAAATGCAGTAGTTCCAAAGTTAACAGAACTTATTAAGAAAGAAAAAGCATTAAAAGCTGAAATTAGTTAATTAAAATTAATTTATAATCTTAAAAGAGTTGCTATAGATTTTTGTAGCAACTCTTTTTTTATGGGTCTATAATAGTTCTATAATATCTGTTGGGGAGTAAATCTATAAAAGATATATTTTAAATGGAGCAAAAATTTATTAAATTGCTAGCAAATCCCTTTTCTTGCAAATTAAAAAGGTAAATGTTAAAATTTATTTTGAGGTGTAAAATGATTTTAATTGATCAATTGGATGAGATTTGCAAAAAATTTCCAGATAAAATAGCTATTGTAGATAAAGAAAAAAAGATTACGTTCAGAGAACTTAGACATAAGGCTAGGAGCTTTGGATTTTTTATAAGAGAAAATTTTTCTTATGAAAATGAACCGATTATGGTTGAAACTTCTAGAGATTTAGAAACAATAATATGTTTTTTTGCTATTTTATATTCAGGAAATTTTTATGTGCCGATTGATTGTGAAATGCCTTATGATAGAATTTTATCTATAAAAAATACTTTGAATTCTAAGCTTGGTATTTATCATCACAAAAACATTTTTACAGATTCAGCATTATCTTTTGATTTTGAAAAAAATTATGAAATAGACGAAAATAAACTGATAAATTTCAGAAGAAAAATAATTGATATAGATCCTTGCTATGTACTTTTTACTTCAGGAACTACAGGGGAACCCAAGGGAGTTGTCATTAGTCACTTTATGATTGTTGATCTTATGGAATGGCTGGGAAATACTCTTGGCTTAAGCCATGAGGATAAAATTGCAAGTCAAACCCCCTTCTTTTTTGATGCTTCCGTTAATGATATATGTTTATTATTAAAGAAAGGATAGTTTTGGAATTTCACCGACGAGTAAAGCACTTAAGCTTTTTCAAATTATAAGGACAAGTCTACTTGTTTTTATTGGCAGATACTTTACAAGGTCTGAGAATTTATCTCAAGCTATTTTTATGCTTAAAAAAACTTTTACGGATAGGAATTTCAGATTTGGACAAATTGGCTTAAAAGCGTCAGATTATTTGATTCTATTTGTTTCTGTCTTAATTCTTTTTATTATTTCATATAGCGAAGAAAAAATATAGATGTAAAAGAAAAAATACTTGAATTTAGACCTTATTGGCAATTTGTATTTATATTTTTAGCATTAACCTATGTGTTGTATTTCGGTATTTTTTCAAGTAATTTTACCGCTGTTGATTTTATATATAGGAATTATTAGGTGAAAATATGAAAGAAAAAAGATTTAATATTATTTTTTTAACAGTATTTTTTATTATTGCTGGTTTTATTGCATTTTTAAATATTTATACAGATCCTTTTAATGTTTTCGGGGATAAATTCTTCAAGTGGTATACTTATGATTTTACACAAAACCCTAGAACTGCGAAGATAGAATATATTAAGGATAAAAATTACCAAAATTTTATAGTTGGAGCGAGTGGGGCTTCTTCTATTCCAATAAAAACTTTAAAAGAATATACGGGTAAGGATTATTTTAATTTATTTTCCTATGGGGCAGATCTTTTTGTGGCGGAAAAAATGTGGAATATTTATTAAAAAACTATAATGTCAAGTCAATAATTATGCCCCTGACAATATCATCAGCTACAAAATTTAATGAGGAAAGAAATTCTCTAAATTATTATATGAATCCTTATGTTTCTGGAGAAAGCAAGTTTAATTTTTATGGCAAGTATCTTTTTGAATCTCCTTTAAATAGAATTGAAAAGATAAAAAATTCCAAGAAAAAATCTTATGTTCAGGAGAGCTTTGATGTTTTTAATATTGACGGTTCTTATGACAAGAGCCAAAGAGATATAGAATATATTGGAAATATTGAAACTTACAAAAATAATTACGGTTTTAACAAGGCCTATTTTCATGTGGAAATGTCTCATATGGATGAGGCCCTTTCTTCTATTAGCCATATAAAAGATCTATGTAGAAAAAGAAATGTAGAAATAACTTTTATCCTTTGTCCCATGTATGATGAGGAAAATAAAAGGTATGATAAAAAAGAATTTTAAACTTATTATAATAAATTATCTGCCATAACTCCTTTTTGGGATTTTACAGGAACAAACTATGAATATGACCCAGATTTTTTTATGATCCATCTCATTTCAGAAATGCTTTAGAAAAGATGATGGTTGAGAGGATTAATGGAAATAGAAAAGATTTCGGAAGATATATAGATAAGGTAAGTTATCCCCAATATGGGCAAAATAAAATAGAAGAAAAATCTTTTTATATTTTTGAACTTCACCATATAGACGAAAAACCTTCAAATGATTATATAATTACAAAGGAAAGGTTTGAAAATATTTTAAAATTTTTAAAAACCAACAAGATTGAAACAGTTTCCTTTGAAGATATTTATAATTATGTAAATAATAATGGAAGTCTTCCTGACAAATTTTGCATTTTGACCTTTGATGACGGATATAAATCCAATTATGAAATAGCTTATCCCATGCTAAAAAAAATGGCTTTAAGGCTCGTTAAATTAGGGATTTTAAAAAATCTTAATCAGGGAGTCTTTAGGTGGCAAGATAAAAGGCTGTGAGCTAAATGCTCATGGTCTTTTTTTGTTTCAAATTAAATTATGTATCATTTACCTTTTTTAAAATGTTAATATAAAAGCCTCGTCCAATCTTAATATTCCATTAGGCATATTTATAATGAATACCATAAGTCTTCCCTGTATTAGTATCCATATTATTTCTTTTTCTCATATTAGTTATCATCTTATTAAATATAATAAGATCTGTATATAAGTTTACTTATGTTGAACTTGTAATTATGTATTCACGATTATTTCATAAAATCAATTTAATAATTTGAAATTACTTTGTATATTGAATAAAACTATCTTGATGACATATATTTAACTTGAGTTATCAAGAACCATACAAGCAAAAATTGTTTACTATTTTCCGTTAAAATGGTATTATATACCTATAAAGTATGTATTAAGTAAGTATTAAGTAAACATTAAGTAAGTATTAAGGAGGGTGTTTTATGTATAATAAAAATAAAAAAAGGGTCACTATAACTATTACTCAAAAAGCTCATGATAAAATAAAGACATATGCTAAAGAGAAACATACATCAGTATCTGGTGCAATAGAAAATTGGATTTGGAATGAATTAAAAATTAGTGAGGACATAATAGTCGAAAAGAATCGATAAAATATAAAAAATAGTAGCAAAAAATTTCCAATGATTTGGATTAATATTAAGGAGATATTTGTATGGAAATAGATAATTTCAAAAATAAAATTATAACAGGTAATTGTTTAAATGTTTTAAAAAAATTACCGGACGAATCAATTGCTGGATGCATAACTGATCCGCCATATAACTACGAATTTATAGGAAAAGACTGGAATCAATACGAAATAGAAAGAAGGATGGAAAAAGTCAACTCTAAAACCTCATCAACACTTGTTAAAAATATACCTTATGGAAGTGGTCTATCTGGTGGAGTTAGAAATAAAAGATGGTATGAAAAAAACAGAAAAAATATTTTAGAATATAGAGAATGGGTTAAAACTTGGGCTAAAGAACTTTATAGGATTTTAAAGCCTGGCGCATATGTTATGGTTTTTAACAGCACGAGAACATCCGCTCATATACAAGTTGCATTTGAAGATGAAGGATTTTACGCTAGAGATACTATTGTTTGGCGTAGACAAAGCGGTATCCCAAAAGGATTGAACGCTGAAAAAAAATTGGAAAAAATGGGGGCTAAAAATCCTGAAATTTGGAGGGGTTGGCACAGTGCGTTAAGAAATGAGTGGGAAGCAATAACGGTTATTCAAAAACCTTTAATTAATAACTACATTAATACTTTAACTCTATATGATGTCGGATTATTAAAAACTGAAAGTGAAGAAATAAATGGGTTCCAATCAAACATTATTGAAAACATTAAAAGAGATTCAAAGAATAATACAAATACACATATTACAATAAAACCTTTACAATTAATTGAGAAATTAATTTCAATGAGTATTCCCATTCATAAAAATAACATAGTCATAGATCCTTTTTTAGGGTCCGGGACAACAGCTGTAGCTGCAAAAAAGCTAGGTTTAGAATGGATAGGCATTGAAATAAATCCTGACTACGTCAAAATAGCTGAAGAAAGAATAAGGATTATGGAATAGAGTATCTGAGACATAAATAAAAAACTTAAACCAACTTTATGAAAGCTATTAATAGGCACGATAGCACACGTGTGGGTTAATATGAGCTATAAACATATTACATTAAATGAAAAAATTAATATAGATACACTAAATTATAGATTGTAAAATCAAATGCGACACTAACATAAAATAAAAACCCATAACAAAATCAATTCATGTAAAATGTAATTACCACAAAACATAGACATGAAGGAGATTGTTATGAGTCATAAATATATTACCATGGATTGTAGAAGTAAAATAGAGGTTTTAAATAATGAAGGTTACTCAGCCAGAAAGATAGCAAAATATTAGGTTATCATCATTCATCAATTAGTAGAGAGCTAAAAAGATGTAAGGACAAATACGATGCAAAAGAGGCTGATCTTGACTACTCTATTAATTCTAAAAATAAAGGTATAAAGTCAAAATTTACTGACGATTTAAAAGAATTTATCAAAGAAAAGCTAGAGGCCACCTGGTCCCCTGAACAAATAGTGGGCAGATATTTCAGAGATGAATTAAGCTTTAAAATAATCTATAATTGGATATATAAAGGGCTTTTGGATATATCTGTTAAAGTTTTAAAGATAAAAGGAAAATCTTTAAAAGCTAAAGAAACAAGAGGTAAATTTAATATAGGAACATCTATTTATAAAAGACCCAAAGTTGTAAAAAAACGTGTGGAATTTGGTCATTAGGGGCTTGATACAGTAGTCTCATCTAGAGTTAAAAGTAAAGGATGCTTAGCGACATTTGCATAAATGAAGACTCGTGCACATTTTGCAATAAAAATGCCAGATCGCAGTAAAGATTCTATGTTAGATGCTATATACACTTTAACAAAAGAATTGCCACAAGGAGCATTCAAGAAGTTTACATCAGATAGAGGTAAAGAATTTGCTTGTTATGAAGATATAGAAAGTGAATTAAATATAAACTTTTATTTTGATGATCCATATAGTGCTTGGAAAAGGGAAACTAACGAAAATAGCAATGGTTTACTTAGAGAATTTTTTCCTAAGAAAACTGATTTAGCTAAAATCGAAGAGGAAGATTTAATAGATGCTATTTATAAAATAAACTCTAGACCGAGAAAATGTCTAGAGTTTGATACACCATTTGAATGTTTTATACATGAATTAAATTTATTAAGCTAAGTGTCGCAATAATTATTGCAAATCAACATGTTAAAAACACATATCTGGTTGAAATATCTATATAAGATTTTTAAAATTATAAGTCTGATTATAACAAGTGCTATCTATGAATCCAAAATTCATCTTCATAATTTTTTAAAAGTTCTAAGACATTTATCCCAGTAATTTCTTTTATAAACTTAAATGTTTCTTCGGAAGTATAGGTTTTCCATCCGCCGCTATGTATAGCTGTCATAGCTGAAGGTAAATTATCATCTCTGACCATTAAAAATACTGGTTCAAATCCAAGATCGATTAGCATTTTCCCATACTGTTTAAACTTCTTCAATGTGCCAGAATCTCCAGAACCTACTCTATATTTTGTATCAATTGCGTACTTGCCAACTATTAAATCATAAGGTTCATCAGCACCATATCTTTTAGCAGGCTTATACAAATTAGGGACACTATTTTTAAATATCTCAATAACAAATAATTGCCAAAACATTCCTAATTCTCTTCCCCAATATTGACGATTTTCTCTTTTTATTTCTGGGGTGATATTAAACAACTCCATAATTGGATCCAAATCATTATTTTCTTTCCCATAAACTTTATCTGTAAAACTTTTTGAATATTTTTTAATCAGTTTATTTAAACTCTTTTGTAAATCTGGTGAAATTTCATTATTCATTTTTATCCCCCTTTTTTCAATTTGATAAATTAATAAATTTTTATATATGAAACAATAATCTTAAAATCTTTGTTATGAAGACTGGCTTTATTAAAATTCAATATTATTCTAATAACAATTTTGTCAAATTCTGAAAAATTTTAACTGATAGATTAATTATATCATATTTGATATTGAATACCAGCAATCAGGTGTATTGAAAACTATATATCGTCAAATATTAATAATATTTACAATCTATTAAGACGGATTTATTTCCGTCTTTTTTTAATTCAAAGAATTAAATCTTCTAAACAACTAATCAAAACCACCATTTTTGTCTTAGGGCTAGTGAAGGGAGAAGTATTTTTTAATAACCGGAAAATTCATCCTAATTCCTACTTATACAGATAGATGAAGAAATAATTACTCAAAACCTTTAAAAATGTCCTGAGTCTATTAAGAGAAGAAATTTTTTAGCACAGGTTTAAAAAATTATGTTTTTCTTCGCCTGTGATATGAGAGGAAAAATAAAACCTAACAAAACTATCAAAAATGTCTTAGGGCTAGTGAAGGGAAGTATTTCTTACTCAAAGATATTTTACTTGTCTTTAAATCTTTAAGAAAAATTTTAAAGTTACCTACTCAAAGTAGCCTGATTTGTCTTAGGGATAGTAGAGGAAGAAATTTACATTAATCAAAAGTATCAAAAATGTCCTGAGTCTATTAGGAGAGAAAAATTTTAGGATAGGTTTAAAAAACCATGCTTTTCTTCGCCTGTGATATGAGAGGAAAAATAAAACCTAACAAAACCATCAAAAATGTCCTAGGGCTAGTAGAGGGAGAATTTTTCTTACAGGTTTAAAAAGTGCTGAATTTCTTTGCCTGTTATTTAAGGTAAGGAAATATTTTTCAAAATAACCGGAAAATCAAATCCTAACTTTACTTATACAGGTAGAGGATAAAAATATTACTCAAAATTCTTCTAACTGTCCTAAGGAATATGAGAGGATATTTCTTCTTCAAAAAATATGAAAGGAGTAGATATGTGAATTTAGAAAATATACCAGAATATCTAAAAGAAAATGCAAGCTGGTGCTTATGGAAATATGAAACAAGAAATAATAGGGAGACAAAGATACCTTTTAATCCAACTACAAACGGCTATGCATCAGTTAATGATCCAAAGACTTTTACATCCTTTGATAAAGCATCTGAAAAACTTAGTTCCTATGATGGGCTTGGAATAAGAGTCGATGGAAAACTCGTAGCTATTGATGTTGATGACTGTGTAATTAATGGAGATTTAAATGATTTTGCAAAGGAAATAGTTAGCCATTTTCCACAGTCATACATTGAATTTAGTCCAAGTGGCAAGGGGCTTAGAATCTTTACTTTTCTACCAAACTCAATAACTTACAACAATGACATCTACAAGATGAAAACTAAAGAAGTTGAAGTCTATGTATCTGGATTTACTAATCGCTTTGTAACTGTGACAGGTCATGTTTATCAAGAAGGTGAGATCGTAGAAGAACCTGAAGGGCTTCTATGGCTTTTAGAAAAATATCTGAAAAGAGAAAAACAAAGTAATACTACTAAAAAAATTTTTAAAAGCTATTTAAGTGATGAGGAAGTTATTGAAAAGGCATCTAATGCAAAGAATAACGAGAAGTTTTTAAATTTATGGGCTGGAAACATTAAAGCCTATCCTTCTTCAAGTGAAGCAGATCTAGCCTTAACTTCAATTCTCGCTTTTTATGCAGGTGGAGATGTCGATCAGATAGATAGGCTCTTTAGACAATCAGAACTTTTTAGGGATAAGTGGGATGAAAATCGAGGAGGAA
The DNA here is from genome assembly GCF_000179335.1 of Peptoniphilus sp. oral taxon 836 str. F0141. Classification (NCBI taxonomy): domain Bacteria; kingdom Bacillati; phylum Bacillota; class Tissierellia; order Tissierellales; family Peptoniphilaceae; genus Peptoniphilus; species Peptoniphilus sp. oral taxon 836. The sequence goes on along the minus strand of NZ_AEAA01000100.1, from coordinate 40,149 downwards.
AAACTTATGGAGGAATAACCATTGAAAAAGCAATCTCCTCTTTAAAAGAAGTCTACAAACCTATTTTAAAAATAGACCCAAGCATCGAGTTTGACCTATCTATTGAAAAGTTGAAAGAAATGGGACTTCCCCTATCTTCAAAGTATTCATGGACAGATATAGGTGCAGGAAAAATTTTCGCAGACTTTTATAAGGATTCTCTTCGCTATGTACCTGAAAGGAAAGCCTGGTATTTCTACGAAGAAGGAATCTGGATAGCTGATACTGGAAGTTTAAAAGCTATGAAATTATGCATGAATCTTGCAAACCTCCTTCATATCCTTGCCCTTGATATTGAGGACGAACATAAAAGAAAGGCTTATGTCAAATTCTCCAACAGATGGCAAGCAAGAGGTTATAGGGTCAGTGTATTAAAAGATGCAGAGGTTCATCATCCATTAAATGTATCTGACTTCGATAAAGATCCATACCTTCTAAACTGTACCAATGGGACTTTAAATCTAAGAACAATGGAATTTTACGAACACAGAAGTTCTGACTATTTAAGCAAAATGGCTGATGTTATCTATGATCCTAACTCATTAAATGAAAGGTGGAATAGATACATTGATGAAATTATGAGTGGAGATAAAGAAAAAGCTAAGTTCCTACAAAAGATATTAGGTTATGGGCTTACAGGAGATACAAGGCATGAGTGCATGGCAATTCTTTATGGAATGACCACAAGAAATGGCAAAGGAACTCTTTGTGAATCCATATTAAAAGTTCTTGGAACTTATGCCTGTGCATCAAGACCTGAGACCCTGGCTCTAAAAAACAAAGTAAATAGCTCTGGACCTAGTGAAGAGATAGCAAGACTTGCAGGAGTACGCTTTGTAAATATTCCAGAACCAGGCAAGGGACTACCCTTAAATGTTGCACAAGTTAAAAGTCTTACTGGTAATGACACTATTAATGCAAGGTTTCTACATGAGAACTCCTTTGACTTTAAACCTCAATTTAAAATCTACATCAATACCAACTACCTACCCATAGTTAATGATGTGACTGTATTTACCAGTGGAAGAATGCTCATCATTCCCTTCGACAAGCACTTTACCGAAGAGGAACAGGACAAAACATTAAAGACAGAATTTGCAAAAGAAGAAGTAAAGTCTGCAATCCTTAACTGGCTTATTGAAGGCTACAAACTTTTACAAAAAGAAGGACTAACAATTCCTGATTCAGTAAAAGATGCAACATTAAAATATCAAAAGGAATCAGATAAGATAGCTATCTTTATGGAAGATTGCTTAGAAGAAGGAAAGGATTATGAAGTTAGAACTTCTGAAGTTTACGAAAGATATAGGTCTTGGTCTTTAGAAAATGGCTACTATCTTGAAAGCATGAAGACCTTTAAACAGTCTTTAGAATCCAAAGCAACCATCAAAAGAAAAAGACCTAAAGATGGAAAACACAAGACCACAGTCCTAATAGGCTATAGGTTAATTTCAGAATTTCTATAAAGTCTGTGGCAATGTGGCAGATGAAAATTTTAATTTAGAAATCTTGTATCTATATAGATAATACTTTTTTACCTGCCACACCTGCCCTCATTTAAGGAGGTGGTGCTTATGATTGTGTGTAATTAGAAGTTTAAGCAAAGTTAAAAAATTAGGAGGAATATAAATGATTACAAAAGAAGATTTAGAAAGAAAGTTTACTTTAAAAAATAAGATTGTCGTGACTTCCCCAAAGGGAATATCCACAGAGTTAAAAAGAGAAAAAGATTATAGGTATGTCATCAAAAAAGATGAAAGCGAAATCAAGCTGAATGACTTAAAAGACTTGACTGAATATTGTAAGGATATGTGCCTTTACAGAAACAATGAGAAAGTCACTGAAGACTTATTGGAGAATGCCTTTAAGCTACGAGATACGATCATTCTTCATAAGACAGACAATACACCTGTAAAAGTTGTCAAAGAAAAAATTTATAACTACACACTGGATAATCAAGACACAGTTATTCCATTCAAGGGAACAGAAAGTATTGTAGACTTTCTAAAGCAAAATAATTTTAACCTATAAATAAAAGTGGCAATGTGGCAGGTAAATATATAGGACTTAAAACTTCTATTCTCTTTGGGAAGTTTAGTTTTCACCTGCCACACTGCCCCATAAAATTTGAAAGGAGCAAAAATGATTATTGGAGATATTTTTGAAAAAGATAAACTCACAGCTGTGGACTTAAATAACACTAAGTATGAAGTTCTAAATGTAATTAATAAAGATAAGGATAAAATCATCCTGGCTAAAGGAGACAAGTCTTATCTTGTAATTGATGGAAGATTTAAAAATATGTTTTTCCCTTCTTTAAAAGAAGCCGAAGAATATATTGAGAGTAAAAAATAATTTGTGACCCAGGGGGCGTCCTAATCTCTAGGAGACTTTTTCCTATCAACGGTGCCGCCCTCTTACGCACAAAAAGACGGGTTCAAAGGGGGTATTAAAAATGTATTTAATACCCTGGATAATATAAAAATATAAAGGAGAAATTTATGTTAATTAAAGAAAAATCAAAAAGAAACGAAATATTGTCAGCTAATTCCTATAAAACTAATCTATGGAACTATTTAAGAAACAAGGATGAATCATCTTATTCAGATATTAAGGCTCTTGGTCTTATCCAAGATGGCTCACCTTTTATGGATGCAGAAAGCACAGAATACTTTAGAGAAACACTTGCAGAAAAGAGCGTAGTTAGAAAAGAAGCTACAGTTTTAAAAAACGATGTAGATTCATCTTCTATTGTAACTTTCCCAAGTAAGTCTATGGCAACGTGGACAAAAGCAGGAGAACATGACCTATTTGCAGATGCCTTAGAAATGAAAGATGTGGATGTGAATTTAGAATACAACACATTATCTAAATTAATCACAATCCACGAAGATTTTCTAAATAGTCCTCAAACTAAGATTGAAAAAATAATCTTAGATACCTTTGCTCGTAATTTTGCCAAGGCAGAAGATAAAGCTTTTATCACTGGATCTGGTAATGGAGAACCATTAGGATTTCTAGTAGACGAAGATATTAAAAGCCTATCAGCTACAAAAGAACTAAAGCTTGATGACTTGAAAAAACTATTCTTCTCTTTGGATAGTGAGTACAGGGAAAATGCAAAATGGATAATGAATGATAAAACTGCTCTTTATCTTCAAAGCTTAAAAGATGGTCAAGGTAACTTCTTGTGGAATCAATATGATGGCACTTTCATGGGAAAAGAAATTCTAATCTCAAACTTTATGCCAGACATTGATACAGGTTTAAAACCTATCGCCTTTGGAGACTTTTCAAACTACTGGATTGTTGAAAGACAAAATCCAACAATAAAAAGATTGTCCGAGATGTTTATTCTTAAACAACACCAAGGCTTCATCATGAGAGAATATTTAGACGCCAAGCTAATGGATAAGGATTCAGTCCTTACTTTAGCCATTGAAGGATAATGCCTATGGTAGAAACTAAAAAGAATGAGATTAAAAAGTCGGAGAATATTGAAGTATCTGGCACAATCTTTACAATTCATTCAATGGAAAGTGAAAATGCAAAAAAGAGTGTGGCTCAAATCATCAGAAAGCTCATATTAAACAATGTGGATACTTTGAATAGATCTAATTTATCGGCTTAATTAACTTGATATAGTCTGAAAAGTACGGGAATATGTAATTGCCACTTGAAGGCTGTCCTAAAGGAGGAAAATATGGAACAATTAAATAGACAGTCTTCTTACTTTTCAGATAATGAAAAGATTACAGCATTATACTGTAGGCTTTCAAGAGATGATGAACTTCAAGGCGAAAGTAACTCCATAAGAAATCAAAAGGACATATTAGAAAAATATGCTCTGGATATGGGATTTAAAAACCTAGAGTTCTTTGTAGATGATGGTTATTCAGGAACGAACTTTGATAGACCCTCTTGGAATAAACTAAATGGTTTAATTGAGGATGGAAAAGTTGAAAATATTATTGTAAAAGATATGAGTAGACTTGGCAGGGATTATCTAAAGGTAGGATTTTATACAGAAGTCTTATTCCCAGATAATGATATACGATTCATTGCCATTAATAATGGTGTGGATTCAAATAACCAAGTAGAAAATGACCTTACACCTTTTATTAATATCTTCAACGAGTTCTATGCTAAGGACACAAGCAAAAAAATAAAGGCTGTTTTTAAGGCTAAAGGTCAAAGTGGGAAACCACTGACAACTAATCCTCCTTATGGTTATTTAAAGGATAAGGAAGACAAAAATAAGTGGATAGTTGATGAAGTTGCAGCTGAAACTGTAAAACTAATTTTTAATCTTTGTATTAAAGGATATGGTCCAAGTCAAATTGCAAGTGAACTAAAGAGTAGAAAAATTCCAACTCCTGCTGAACATTTTAAGTCTATAGGACTCAATTTCCCTGTTGACACTCCAGAAGAGGAATGTAATTGGAATCCTGCTACAATATCTACTATTTTAGATAGAGATGAATATCTAGGAAAGGTCATAAACTTTAGAACAAAGAGAAAATCATACAAGACTAAGAAAAGTGTAGACAATCCAAGGTCTGAATGGGCAATATTTGATAATGTTCATGAGCCGATTATTGATGAAGAAACCTTTGATATTGTAAAAAGGATAAGAAAAACAAGACGAGTTCGTAACAGCTTAGGAGAAATGCCTGCCCTATCTGGTATGCTCTACTGTGCAGACTGTGGAGCAAAATTGTATCAAGTGAGAGGTAAAGGCTGGTCTCATGATAAAGAATACTTCGTTTGTGCATCCTATAGAAAGCAAAAAGGCAAATGTACTTCACACCAGATAAAGAACATTCAAGTTGAAGAAATTCTTCTGAGGGAAATTAGGAAAGTTACAGCCTTTGCAAAAGACCATGAGGAAGAATTTGTAGATTTAGTTTTGAAGAAGAAAACCAGCGAGTTAAATCAGGTATTAAGAAGTCAGAAAAAGGAATTAGAAGATTCTAAAAATAGAATTGTAAAACTCGACTCTATCGTTCAAAACCTCTATGAAGATAACTTGGAAGGCAAAATATCTGACCAAAGATTTGAAAAAATGGCTAAAGCTTATGATGAAGAAGAAATTTCACTTCAAAAAAGAATAGCTGAACTTGAAGAAACTATTTCAAAATCGCAGGAAGAAGAACTTAATGTGGAATCATTCCTAAAACTTGTAAGAAAGTATACGGATATAAAGGAACTTGATCCAGAAATAATTAGAACTTTTGTAGATAAGATTTATGTAGAACAATCAGAAAAAGTTCCAGGTACAAATTTAAAGAAACAAACCATTTGGATTTATTGGAATTTTATAGGGAAAATTGACATATAAAAATCGGCACAAAGGTTAATACCTTCATGCCGATTAAATTTTAAGGAAATAAATCCCTAATTAAGAGCCCCTTAAAGCTACTATTTTTCCAATAGGAAAAACTATGGGAATGGATAAATATCCTGGAACTGACAGAAAAATAATACCACATTTCACCATAAAAGAAGCAAAAGAAATGTCAGATATTATTGAATTCGGCTCTCACAGTTTTTGGATGCACCAATCTTTGCGTGAAAATAATATATGCTTTAGACAAACGGCAAAAATTCTTAAAGGAGAAAGTGAAGATAGTTATTTACAAGACTTTAAAGAAGACAGTCGAAAATTTAAAAAAATTTATAGGGAATTTTCTACAAAAGACCCCATTGTTTTTGCATACCCTGAAGGGGATTATGATAAGCTCAGTGAACTTGCTTTGGAAGAAGAAGGTTATAAAATCAGCCTGACCTCTGATGAAGGGGAAAATACCATAGTAAAAAATTTGCCTGAATCTTTAAAAAAATTAAGACGTGTAAATATTGATGAAAATAGGAATTTAGAAGAATTAAAATAAGCTTTATAAATATTTATAAAGCTTATTTTAATTAATTTCAAAACTTTGATTTTTATAATAAAAACCTTACATTCTCTAAAAGTATTTAATTTTTTATGATCTACTTATTGTTTAATAGTTCATTTAAGGCATCTTTTTCCATAAGTTCTGTTGAATAATCTAAGGTGACAGTAGCCTTAGTTGACATTTTTTTGGCATCTTTAGTGGGCAAAATTTTTCTTGTTTTTCTATCTATCAGTCTGGAATTTTCAAAAACTCCATCACGAGAATATTCAAAAAGCTTATCGTGTGTAATAAATGAACCTTTTAAAAGATAGGTCTGAGGAAATACAGCATTATTATTTACATCTTCTGAATTTCCTAATAAGTCAATACCAAATGTTGGAATTTTACTCATATCCCATCCCATCAGGTTTAATACAGTTGGGTAGAGATCCAATTGGGAACCAATGTTATCTCTGATAAGATTTTCTTTATAGTTTGGAATATGAATTATAAGAGGAATATTCATCATTGTATCATAATCAACTTTTCTTTCTAGCCATCTTTCTAAAGACGCTACACTTTCTTTATTATTCATTGTCATTGCATGGTGATCTCCATAGATTACGACCATAGTTTTATCTAAAATTCCATTATCATCAAGTTTTTGGAAAAATTCTTCTATTGCATTATCTGTATATCTTGCACAATTTACATAGTTATAAACATATTCTGTCTTATCCCCAGCTTCTTTTTTTATTTGTCTTAATTCCTTGGGAAGATTGAAGGGGGTATGCGTAGTAAGAGTTACCATAAGTGCAAAAAAGTTTTTTCCAGTCTTATCAATATCTGATAAAGGACCTATAGATTGGTTGAAAAAGCTTTTATCTGAAAGCCCCATTATTATTTTGTCCTTTTGCTCATAATTTTCTCCAAGATAAATATGAGTGAAATTAAAATTGGGATACACTTTTTGCCTATCATAAAATTTGCCTGTATTTGCGTGCATAGCAACAGTTTCGTATCCATGTTCTTTTGCAATTTTAGGAAGTGCATAAGATTTTTTTCCGAAGTAGACACTATAGGCTTGACCTAATAGAGTTGGATAAACTGAAGACATTGATACAAATTCTGCATCTGATGTGTTCCCAAAACCTAAAAGTTCAAAATAATCATTGAAGTAAATAGTGCCTTTTGCTTTTGTGAGCCTATTTAAAAATGGTGTAATTTCTTCTCCATTATATGTTTTGTTTAAAAAAGTATTTTGTAGGGATTCACATTGAATGAATATTATATTTTTTCCTCTAGCAAGTCCTGTAAATTCGTTAGATTTAATTTGTCTATTTTTGTAGTAGGATTTTATATCTATATTTTTTGCTATCTTTTTAAATTCTTTTTTCTCCATTTTTTTATTAATGGGTCCCAAGATATTAGTTGCATAAATTTCTGTGCCAAATACTCCCTTAATAAAAAATAAGGGGGTAAAGAGAATAATTATAAGAGAAAGCACACAGATGGAAAAATTTTTTATAGAGAAAAAATTTTTATTTTTTGAAAAGCTTATAGTTATTATAATAATTATTGCAAGTATTATCATAAGTCCCATAAATATATTCAAGTCGTTTATGATAACTGGTACTATTGATCTAGCTTCTTTTGCTAAACCAACTCTTTCTAAAATATAAAAGCTTCCAAATTCTTTAAAATAAATTGATAAGCATATTTTTAATAGGGTCTGAGCAAGTATAATAAAAGATTTATAAATTTTATAAGGGAATAAATTTAAAATTGATAAATCAATGATACTTGTAAAGATAATAGTTAGAAAAATTGGGAAAAAGCTTATTTTCGTGCTGGTATTGACAAGAGTTCCTATGTAAAATATTGAATTTAAAATAATATATAACAAAAAATATAAAAAAAAGGAAAAGGAACAATATTGTTTTTTCAAAATATCACCTCACAAATTAATCTGTATTTTTCATTATATAGTATTGTAAAATTTTAGTAAATAAATTTAACTGTTTGAAGTTTGGATAATTTTCTTAAGTTTTTGTCACTTTACATATAAAAAAATGTATCAACCTTAAGATTTAATATACTTAGGTTGATACATAAAATTATTCATTGAATTATTTTATTTTTTAGATTTCATAATCATCAACTGTAGCCTTAGCAGCAGCAAGAGCATTTTCCCAGTTAGAAGATAATTTTTTGTCTACATTTTTATATTCATTGGAATTTCTTATTTTGTTTTCTTCTTTTATCATTTCCTTTAAGTCAAAAATATCTCTCACATTAATTTTTTCTTCAGCTTCTAAAAGGTCATAATAAGCATTTTGTCTTTGACTTTTACTTGCTATTTTGTCTTTAGCCACAGATTTAGTGGCAGCTAGAGCACTTTCCCAGTTAGAAGATAATTTTTTGTCAGCATTTTTATATGATTTTGAATTTCTTAGCTCGTTTTCATAGCTTATTCTTCTTAAAATCAAACCTGCGTAGTCATTTGACAAAGATTTTTGTGCATCTTCAAGACCGAAAATGGCATTTGCAATTTGTTCTTCGCTTGCTTTTTCATCTGTAGAAATAGATTTTGCAGCGGCAAGAGCATTTTCATAATTTGCCTTATCTTTTTGAGTAGCTTTGTTGAAATATTTATTTGCTCTAACTTCTTTATCTTTTAAAATTTCAGCCTTTAATTTAGAAATATTTGTAACTTTTAGCTTGTTTTCTGCATCTTTTAAAGCATTTAATGCATTTTTAACTTGTTTGATGTCAGCTTTTTCAGTTACTTTCTTATCAGCTATTTTTACATCATTTATTTCTTCTTTTTTTGTATTTTGATCAGAACTTTGAGCAAATAGGTTTGAAGTCATTGGACCTACGCTTAAAAGTAGAGCAAGGGAAAAAGATAATACTCTTTTTTTATTTAGTTTCATACTAACCTCCAAATTTATTATTTTATATTATTATATATTAAGCCTATGAAAAAAATTTGTATAAAGTGTTACAAATTCATAAAAAACAGATTAAAAATTGGTTAATGTGATAATTCTTTCTTAGATTTTTCTTATAAATTTTTAGCATGTTAAAAATTTTACAAAAATCCTATAATTGTAAATTATTTTACATATATTTTACATAACTTATCTTTCTTATTTACATTGGGCTAATATAATTCAAAGTGAAATAAATTTCTATTATTTTTGAAAGGATGAGAAAAATGAATTTAAAAAAATTAGGTAAATTAGCTATAGTTATAGGACTTGCCACAACTTTAGCTGCTTGTGGAGCAAGTAAAGACAGCGCAAATAACAAATCAGCAAATACTTCTACAGAAGGAAATAAGACTGAAACAGCTTCTGCTGATTTAAGTAAGATTAATGTTATTTCAAGAGAAGCTGGTTCCGGTACTAGGGGTGCTTTTACAGAAATCACAGGTGTTCTTGAAAAGAAAGACGGACAAGAAGTTGATAATACAACTGAAGAAGCAGCCGTTCAAAATTCAACCGATGCAGTAATTACAACAGTTTCAAATGACCCTGCATCTATTGGCTATATTTCTCTAGGTTCTCTTAACGATACAGTTAAGGCTCTTAAAGTAGAAGGTGTTGAAGCAACTCCTGAAAATGTTAAATCAGGTGAATATAAAATTGCAAGACCTTTTAATATCTGCTATCAAGAAGGTGCTGATGAAAAAGCCCTTGATCTTTTAAAATTTATCGAATCTGATGAAGGACAAAAAATTGTTGAAGCTGAAAAATATATACCTGAAGTTAGTGGAAAGACATATACAGCTATTGACAATGATGCCCATATAACAATTGCAGGTTCAACTTCTGTTACTCCCCTTATGGAAAAATTAGTTGAAGCTTATAAAGAACTTAATCCTAAATTTGAAGCTGACATTCAAGCAACAGGTTCATCTGCTGGTATTCAATCAGCTATTGACGGAACAGCTCAAATCGGTATGGCTTCAAGAGAACTAAAAGATGAAGAAGCTCCAAAAGTTAAGGTTGATGTAATAGCAAGAGATGGTATAGCTGTAATAGTTAATAAACAAAATCCTGCTGAAGATGTATCTCTAGCATCATTAAAAGATATTTTTACAGGATCAATGACACAATGGTCAGAAGTAAAATAAGATAGTTTTTTGGTCAAAGATTGGAATGAAATATATGGATCAAACTAAGAAAGCAGTCCAAAGTAAAAACCAAACAAAGTTATTTTCAAAGGAAGAAGTATTTAAGTATTTCTTCCTACTTTGTTCTATATTGTCAATTTTCTTTTTACTATTAATTTGTATATTTATATTTAAAGATTCCATAAGCTTCATTGCAAAAATAGGAGTAAAAGATTTTATTTTTAATTCTAAGTGGACACCACTAAATAAGCCTGCATCTTATGGTATTCTTTCTACAGTTATAGGCTCTTTAGTAATAACAACAGTATCTTGTATATGCGCTGTTCCACTTTCTATAATGGCTTCATCTTATTTGGCATTTGACTGTCCAAAAAGAATATATAAATTTTTAAAACCGGGTTTAAATTTAATGGCAGGTATTCCGTCAATAGTATACGGGTTTTTTGCTCTTAATATTATTGTACCTATTAACAGAGCTATTTTTGGCGGAGATGGTATGAATATGCTTTCTGCATCAATTCTTTTAATGATAATGGTACTTCCTACAATAATATCCATGTCCGAGGCATCACTTAGAACTGTTCCTAAATCCTATTATGAAGGTTCACTTTCATTAGGAGCAACTCATGATGAAACCTTAACAAGAGTTATGATTCCGGCAGCCAGAAGCGGTATTTTTGCCGGAGTAATTTTAGGAGTGGGCAGGGCAATAGGAGAAACAATGGCAGTAATTCTTGTTGCGGGTAATCAAACAAGAGTAACATTTAATTTATTAAAGGGAATTAGAACAATGACTACTAATATAGTAATGGAAATGGGCTATGCTTCAGGTACCCATAGAGAAGCTTTAATAGCAACATCTGCCGTATTATTTATTTTCATTTTATGTATAAATATAGGATTCTTCTATATGAAAAAAAGAGGTGAAAAGAGATGATATATTTATTGGGATTTATCTTAGCATTAGTGGGTCTTGCTTTAGCTTTGCATATTTTTGGTAAAATATCTTATTACAAAATTTTCTCAAGATTTTCAATAATTTTTACCTTTGGTATGCTAATGCTTATTGTTGTATTTGTAATTGTTAAAGGACTTTTCTCCTTTAAACTTTCAATGCTTTCGCTACATTACACTACAAAAAATGTATCTATGGGTCCTGCTATTGTGACAACAGTAATTACGGTGTTAATGGCAATTCTTATAGCCAGTCCAATAGGCATTTTTACAGCCATTTATCTTGTAGAATATACTGATGTAGAATCAAAACTTGTTCAAACTATTAGACTTGCAACAGAAACTCTTTCGGGTATTCCGTCAATTATTTATGGTTTGTTTGGAATGTTATTTTTCGGTATGCTGTTAAAATTTGGATACTCAATATATTCAGGTGCCTTTACTGTTGCAATTATGATTTTGCCTATAATTATCAGAGCAACAGAAGAAGCGTTGAAATCTATACATCCCAGCATCAGACAAGGTTCTTATGCTTTGGGTGCAGGAAAACTTCGTACAATATTTGTGGTAGTTTTGCCCATAGCCATACCTGGAATTTTATCAGGTATTATTCTTTCTGTTGGGCGTGTAATTGGCGAAACGGCAGCACTGATGTTTACATTAGGAACTTCAACCGCAATGCCCAGAAGTTTAAGCGCTTCTTCAAGAACTCTTGCCCTCCATATGTATATGCTTTCATCTGAAGGCTTATATGTAGGCGAAGCATATGCCACAGGGATGGTTTTGTTAGTTTTAGTTTTAATTATTAATTCAATTTCTTCTAAACTTGCAAGTAAATTAATGGAGGTTAAATAATGGAAGAAAAAATAAAGGTGGAGGATTTAGATCTTTTTTATGGAGATTTTCAAGCCCTTCACAGTGTAAATTTAGATGTGAGAGAAAATGAAATTCTTGCTTTTATCGGTCCGTCCGGTTGTGGTAAATCAACTCTTCTAAAATGTTTGAACAGGATGAATGACTTAGTTGTCGGTTGTAAAATAGAAGGGAAAGTTACCTTAGACGGTCAAAATATTTATGCAAAGAATTATGATGTAAATAATCTTCGTAAAAGAGTCGGTATGGTTTTTCAACAACCCAATCCCTTCCCAATGTCAATTTATGAAAATATAGCCTATGGTCCAAAAACTCATGGTGTTAAGAATAAGGCTAAGCTTGATGAAATTGTAGAATCTTCATTAAAACAAGCAGCTATTTGGGACGAGGTCAAAGCAGATTTAAAGAAAAGTGCACTTTCCTTATCCGGAGGTCAACAACAAAGGCTATGCATTGCCAGAGCCATTGCAGTTAATCCGGAAGTAATTTTAATGGATGAGCCTACTTCAGCTTTAGACCCGGTTTCAACCGGAAAGATTGAAGATTTAGCTCAAGATTTAAAAGAAAATTATACTATTGTAATTGTAACTCACAATATGCAACAAGCTTCAAGAATTTCAGACAAAACAGCTTTTTTCTTAAATGGGGTAATTGTTGAACAAGGGTCGACTTTGGATATTTTCCAAAATCCAAAGAATGAAAAAACAGAGAAGTATATAACAGGGAGGTTTGGTTGATATGAGAGAAAGATTTGACAAGGATTTAGATAAACTGAACAATCTTTTGTTGGAAATGTCAATGTTAATTGAAAATGCAATTAAAAAGTCCATCTCTTTATTTAAGGAAAAAGATGAAAAAGTTGCACAAGAAGTTTATAATTATGAAGAGAGAATAGATATTTATGAAAGCATAATTCAAAAACATTGTCTGAAACTTTTTGTAGAACAGCAACCGGCTGCCGGAGATTTAAGAAGAGTTTCTTCAGCTCTAAAGATGATAACCGATATGGAAAGAATTGGGGATAATGCAAGAGATATTGCAGAAATTTGTATGATTTTACCGGATGGTTATGATGAAAAGTTTCCGATAATTTATAAAATGGCAACAGCAACTATTGATATTGTAAATAATTCAATAAACTCTTTTGTAAACGGTGATCTTGAAGTTGCTAAAAAAATTGATCGTGAAGATGACATAGTTGATAACTTTTTTGTAAGTATAAGAGATCAACTGGTTGACGAAATTAGGAACGGATTTGATCCGGCAGCTGCCATAGATTTTATTATGATAGCTAAATATCTTGAAAGAATAGCTGATCACGCAGTTAATATAGCTGATTGGGTAATATTTTCAATAGAAGGATGATTAGATGATTGTTTATGTTGTAGAAGATGATACTTCTATCTTAAAGTTAATTGAATATTCTTTAAAGAGCAAGGGGTATGAGGTAAGTTGCTTTGAAAACGGCAAAGATTTCTTTAATCAGTTGAGTCTTAAGTTGCCGAGTTTGGTTCTTTTAGATATTATGCTACCGGATATTGACGGTATTGAAATTTTAAAGAGGTTAAAGGCAAATCCAATGACCGCCGGAATTTGGGTTATGATGATAACAGCCAAGACAGGTGAATATGATATTATTTCAGCCTTGGATTTAGGCGCTGATGATTATATTAAAAAACCTTTTTCTGTAATGGAGCTTTTATCAAGAGTTGGTGCTATAGAAAGACGTGCCAATACTACAAATTCAAATGAAAAATTTATTAAATTCAATGGTATAGTTATAGATAATTTAAAAAGATTGGTAACTATTGATGAAAAAGTTGTAAATTTTACTTTTAAAGAATATGAGCTTCTGAAATATCTAATATTAAATAAGGATATAGTTATTTCAAGAGAAAAACTTTTAACTTATATCTGGGGTTATGACTATGAAGGTGAAACTAGGACTGTTGATATGCATATCAAGCTTTTAAGAGATAAATTAGGAGATAAGAGAAAGTATATTAAGACAATAAGAGGTGTCGGATATATGCTTTCAAGTAAGGAATAAACATGAAAAGACGTGTATTAAAATATTTAGTTCTCATAAGTTTTTTAGTTTTATTTCTATCAACAATTTCTTCCTTATTTGTTTATTACAATAATTATAGCAAGGTGGAACAGGAAAATTTGTTCAAAATGTGCCATATTTTAAAAATAGGTGCAGATAGAGAGGAAGATAAACTTTCATATTTAGAAGAATTATCAAAAAATACAAAAAGTTTCAGAATAAGCCTAATAGATAAAAATGGACAAGTACTTTTTGATACTTATGAAAACCCTAAATTTTTGCCAACCCATAAAGATAGACCGGAATTTCAAAATGCAAAAAAATTTGGATTTGCTCAAAGTAAAAGATTTTCTACAACTCTTTCAACAGATTCATACTATGTTTCATTTTTATTAAATAATGACCAAGTTTTAAGATTGTCAAAGGAAGTTGATAGCATAATGGGGGCTTTTTTAAAAATTTTACCTTTGCTATTAACTATATCTTTTGCAATTTTTTTAATGGGAATTTTAGTGGCAAGCCACTTTACTAGAAAGACACTCGAACCCCTTATTAATGTTAAAGGCAGTTTGACCGATTTTAATATTGACGAATTTCCCGAAATTAGCCCCTTTATAATGAAGATTAATAGTCAAAATGAACTGATTGAAAAAAATCTTAGGCAAATTAAAAGGGAGAAAGACACAATTGAAACTATTTTATCAAATATGAAGGAATCATTAGTTATTATAGATGAAAATAGGCGGCTTTTATCAGTTAATAAATCGGCTTTAAATCTTTTTAATAGTTCAAATAATATTATTGGAAAGAATATTTTAAATTTAATTAGAGATGATTCAATTTTAAAATTTGTAGAAGAAGCTCTATCTGGTAAAAATTCAGAAGAGATTATTAAAATTGGCACAAGGGAATATAAATCTTATGTCAATCCAGTTTTTGAAGCAACAAATGTTAGGGGTGTTATTTTACTTTTTATTGATGAAACTGAATCTATAAGAGCTTTACGATTAAGAGATGAATTTTCATCAAACGTAAGTCACGAATTAAAAACTCCTCTAACCTCAATCTGTGGTTTTTCTGAACTTCTGGCTAATAATATGGTCGATTCAGATGAAACTAAGAAGGAATTTTACCAGTTGATTTATAGGGATTCAAAAAGGCTATTAAATTTAGTTGAAGATATTATGAAAATATCGGGTCTTGAAAAGGAAGCTACTTTTGTAAGAGAAAATATTAATTTAAGAGAACTTATTGAAGAAATTTTTAACACTCAAAAAATTGAAATAGAAAAAAGAAATATCAAGACTAAACTTGTGGGTCAAGGAATAGTTTATGAAAATAAGACAATGATGTGGGAATTATTTTCGAACTTAGTCAATAATGGAATAAAATATAATAAAGATAATGGAAATTTAGATATACTAATTAAAGAAGATAATGATAAAGTTATTGTGGAAGTGGTGGATTCAGGAATAGGAATCTCTAGCGATGACTTAGAAAGAATTTTTGAAAGATTTTATAGGGTTGATAAATCTCGATCAAAAAAAATTGGAGGAACAGGTTTAGGCTTATCCATTGTAAAACACGTTTTGTCATCAATTGATGGAGATGTAGAAGTATCATCTAAGATGGGACTTGGTACTAAATTTACCCTTAGCCTTTACAAGAATAGAAAAGAGTAGAAATGCCTTTTGGCATTTCTATTTTTTTGATATTAATATATATTTGTTATATACTAATAAAGAGGTGAATTATGAATATTAATAATATTTTAAATATAAAATATCCAATTATTCAGGGAGGCATGGCACATATATCAACTGCCGAATTTGCGGCAAAAGTTTCTGAACTAGGAGCTTTAGGGCAAATTGCATCGGGAGGATTTACTGCTGAGCAAGTGAGAAGTGGAATAAAAAAAATAAGAACACTTACCGACAAAGCCTTTGGTGTCAATGTAGTTATTTTAAATAAAGATATCGATAAACTTGCAGAAGTTGTGATTGAAGAAAAAGTTGATATCATTACTGTTGGTGCAGGAAATCCTAAGCCTTATATGAAAAAATGGATAGATGCAGGGATTAGAGTTATTCCTATTATTGCAAATATAAAAATGGCAAAGAGTGTTGAGGCTCTAGGAGCTAGTGCAGTAATTTTTGAAGGTGCTGAGGCTGGTGGGCATATTGGTTCTTTAAATACTTTTCCGGAACTACCAGCTATTGTTGATTCTGTAAATATTCCCGTTATTTGTGCAGGTGGGGTTTATAATGGAAAGCATATGTTTGCCGCCGAGGTTTTAGGAGCAAGCGGAGTTCAAATAGGTTCAAGATTATTAGTTGCTGAAGAAACCCCTATTGATGAAGCCTACAAAAAAGCCTTAATTGAAGGCAAAGATTCAGATACTATTGTTACAGGAATTACAACAAAAGCTCCAGTAAGAGTAATTAAAAATGAACTTGCAAAAAGATTAAATGAAATTGAAATAGGCTCAAAAGATATGGATGAATTTTTTAAACTTGCAACTGGATCTACTAAACGTGCAGTGGATGGAGATATAGATATGGGTTCTATTCTTTGTGGTCAAGGAATTTATTATCTAAATAAAATAGAAAGTTTAAAAGATATAATAGAAAATCTTATGAAAGATTATTTACAAGTTAAAAAAACTTGGAATTGTAATTAGTATTGGAGGTATTATGAACATTATAGATACGTTAGTAAAAATTTCAGAGTGGCTTTGGGGTCTGCCGCTGTTAATAATTCTTGTAGGTGGAGGTTTATTTTTAACGTTCCGTTTAGGATTTTTTCAATTTCGTTATTTACCACATATTTTAAAACATACTTTTGGTTCAATGTTTAAAAAATCTGAAGGAGAAGGTACAGTTTCTGCTTTTCAAGCAGCCACTACAGCTTTAGCATCAAGTATAGGAGGTTCTTCAATAGTTGGTGTTCCAGTTGCCATAGCCTTGGGAGGTCCTGGTTCAATTTTTTGGATGTGGGTCACAGCTTTGGTAGGATGTGCTACAAAGTTTACAGAAATTGTTCTAGGTATTAAATATAGGAAAAAAGGTGTAGATGGAGAATATGTTGGCGGTGCCATGTATTATTTGAAAAGCTCTCCCATACCAATTTTGGCTACAATTTTTGCCTTCATGCTCATGATAGAAATTGCGCCTTCAATTTCAACTCAAACTCTAACTTTTATACAAAATTGTGAGAATTTAGGATTAAATAAATACATTTCATTAGCCGCTTTGCTAGTAGTTGTTTGTCTAGTTATATTTGGTGGTATTAAAAAAATTGCATCTTTTACTGAAAAACTTGTTCCTTTAATGGCAATGTTATATATAATAGGCGGACTCATAGTTATTTTTTATAATTTTAGAGAAATACCAGGAGCTTTTCTGTCAATATTTAAAAATGCTTTTACACCAACAGCTGCTCTTGGTGGATTTGCGGGAGCAAGTTTATCTGAAGGAATAAGAAACGGTATAGCAAGAGGATGTTATTCTAATGAAGCTGGCATGGGTACAGCTACAACGGCACACTCCTCAGCTTCTGTGGAAATTCCAGCACAACAAGGAATCTGGGCTGTCTTTGAAATATTTTCAAATACTATGATAGTTTGTACTGTTACTGCCCTTGTAGTTCTTGTATCAGGGGCATGGACTAAAGTAAGCCCACAAATGGCAGCGACTATGCCAGCATATGCTTTTCAAACTGTTTTAGGAAAAACAATTGGAGGAGGATTTGTTTCAATAGCACTATTGATGTTTGTTTTATCAACAATCATTGTAATAATATTCTTTGGAGAAAAACAAGCAGAATTCCTATTAGGTCATAAGTTTTCAATCATTATGAGATGTATTTATATAGGATTTATAATTTTAGGCTTGTTACTAAATTTGGAACAATTATATTCACTTCTTGATTTAATGTTAGCTTTTGTAGTTATTCCTAATATGATAGGAATTATCTTGATGTCTAATGAAGCAGTGGAACTTAAAAATGAATACTTTTATAACCCTAAGTTTTATCCTGGAAAAAAATAGATACAACATTAAAAAAGTCTAGTCAGATAATTTTCTGATTAGACTTTTTTAATACTAATTATAAATTATTTCATAAAAGCCTTATATGCCTTGTAGGTCATATAAGCATCTGCTTTGGATGACAATTCAATAGGAGCGTGCATTGATAAAACGGCTGGTCCCATATCAACAACTTCTGCTCCGTGTTCTGCAAGTATATAAGCTATGGTTCCTCCACCGCCTTGATCAACTTTTCCTAATTCTCCAGTTTGCCATATTATATTTTCTCTATTGAAAAGTTCTTTTATTTCATATAAAAATTCAGCATTAGCATCATTTGAGCCGCCTTTTCCTCTAACTCCAGTAAATTTAACCATGCAAATACCATGTCCTAAGATTGGAGCATTTTTTTCATCGTGAACATCTTTATAATCAGGATTTAAACCTGCAGCAACATCAGCGGAAAGAACTTTAGAATTGTAGAGAGCTTTTTTAAGCTTTAGGTCGGAATAGTTATTCATTTTTTCAAGAATTTCTCCAAGGAATATTTCAAAATAGGCAGATGACATGGCAGTATTACCAACAGAGCCAATTTCTTCCTTATCAACAAGAAGAGCTACTGCAGTTTTTTTAGGATTTTCTACATCCAATATAGCTCTAAAATTTGCGTAAGAGCAAATTCTATCATCTTGACCATGACCACAAATCATAGACCTATCCAAACCTACATCACGAGCCTTTGCAGCTGGAGTGACTTCAAATTCTGCTACCTTGAAATCTTCTTCATCAAAATTATATTTTTCTTTTAATATTTTTAAAAGATTATTTTTTAGACCATCCTTTTCATCTTTTACACCAAATTTGCTGTGACCTATAACTACATTTAAAGCTTCACCAGTAATTACTTGGTCTGCAGTTTTTTTCATTTGATCCTTAGCCAAATGGGGAAGAAGGTCGTTTATATAAAAGACGGGGTCATTTTCATCTTCACCAATTACTATATTATGTTTTTGCCCATTTTTATCAATAAAAAATCCGTGAAGGGCAAGCTCAATTGTTGGCCATTGATATTTTTTTATTCCACCATAATAATGTGTTTTTAAGTAACAGATGCCTGTATCTTCATATATTGGTCTTTGTTTGATATCAAGTCTTGGAGAGTCGATATGAGAACCTACTATGTGCAAACCATCTTCTAAATTTTCGCCTAAAACTAAAAGAACAAGAGATTTACTTTTGTTGTTGAAAAGAATTTTATCTCCTCTTTTAAGTCCATCTTTATACTCTTCTAAGCTTTTGAATCCTTTTTCTCTTGCTGCTTTTTCCATAAAAGCACAGACTTCACGTTCTGTTTTTCCTTTGTTCAAAAAATTTTTATAATTTTCTGAATATGAAAAAATCTCATCATAAGTTTTTTTGTCTATATTTTCCCAAATATTCATTTTTATCACCATAATGATTTTATCATAACTTTGCTCACAAAAATAGTCAAAAGAATTTTATAAATTCCACTAAGAGGAATTACATAAAGTAAATTTTAATGATAAAAAGTTAGAAAAAAAAATTAACATAATAATTTTTGTTGCATTTAGTTCTTTATTTAAATAGTCGGCTTAATGCCTTGAAAAACATAAATTTTTCCTCTACAATAGTACTTAGGAAATACAAACAAGGAGGATTTCAATGAAGGCATTAATAATTGACCAAATGTCAGAAGAAATTGATAAAGGTTTAAAAGAAAGAGGCATTGAATTTAAAAAAGTAATGCTTCCAAAAAAAGATGAATTAATTAAATTAATTCCTGATGTAGACGTACTTATTATGAGAGTAGATCCATTTATAGACAAAGACATATTAGATGCAGCTAAAAACTTAAAACTTATTCTTGTAGGTTCAGTAGGAACTAACCATATTGACCTAGAAGAATGCAAGAAGAGAAATATTCCAGTTATGAATTCACCTGGACAAAATTCAAACGCTGTAGCAGAACTTGTTTTCTCAAAAGCACTTGACCTTTACAGAAATACTGTTCAAGCAAATAACGAAGTTAAAAGCGGTATTTGGAACAAGTATAGATGGATTGGTAGAGAACTTAGAAACAAGACTATGGGTATTTTAGGATATGGTTCTATCGGTAGAAGAGTAGCAGAAATTGCTCACGTATTCAAAATGGACGTTTTAGCATATGACCCATATTTCGATCCTAAAAATAATCCATATGATTATGTTAAATTAGTTAGTCTTGATGAAGTTTTAAAAAATTCTGATGTGATCACTCTTCACCTTCCTCTAACAAAAGAAACTAAAAATATGATTTCTTCTAAACAAATGGAAGGAATGAGAGATGGTACTATTCTTATTAACGCAGCTCGTGGTGGAGTTATTGATGAAGATGCTCTTTATGAATACATTAAGAATGGTAAACTAGGTGGAGCAAACCTAGATACACTTGCTGATGAATTAGGAACTGGTGGACTTGATACTCAAGATGTTCCAATATCTTCAAAATTATTTGAATTAGATAGAGTTTATATGTCACCACACATCGGTGGTTCTACAATTGACGCTCAAGATGACATAGGACATTTAGTACTTCAACATCTTGATGAATTCTTAAAAGAAAATAAGTAAAAATATCTCTTATAAATTGAACTTTTTAGTTCTAAATAGAGGTTAATCTATAAAAAACGGCGTGATAGTTTAAAACTTTCGTGCCGTTTTTTTATTTTATTATGAATATCTTATAGT
Organism: Peptoniphilus sp. oral taxon 836 str. F0141; assembly: GCF_000179335.1. Classification (NCBI taxonomy): domain Bacteria; kingdom Bacillati; phylum Bacillota; class Tissierellia; order Tissierellales; family Peptoniphilaceae; genus Peptoniphilus; species Peptoniphilus sp. oral taxon 836. The sequence goes on along the minus strand of NZ_AEAA01000100.1, from coordinate 19,437 downwards.
TCTTATCTTATTAAATAATTTTAATGAGTATTCAAAAAGATTTTAATAATTATTATCAAAAAAAGTTGATTAATTGCTTATATGAGAATATAATACTATTTGCAAAACAAATTTCATATATTTTTATGTGAAAAATTTATTTATTCAAAATTTAGGAGGAACTAATGAAAAAGATAATAAATTATTTATTATTAATTACATTAATTTTATCAACAGTTTTGCCAGTTTTTGCGGCAGAGAATAAGAGTGATGCAATTAAATCATCACAAAAGGTAGTTTTAGACGGTAAAGAAGTCAACTTGCCAGCATATTTAATTAGTAATAAAAACTATATTAAATTACGTGATTTTGCGGCTATTTTAAATGCTACTACAAATAAATTTAGCCTAAGCTATGATGCGAATAAAAAAGTTGTCGTTATTAAAAATAACGAAAGTTATACAAAAGTAGCTGATGATTTAAAAGATATAGAAAAGGATAAAAACAAAGCAATACTATCAACAACTGAAGTAATAGTAAATGGAAAGTCTCAAAAAATAGCTAGTGCTAAGATAGACGGTTACAATTATTTACAAATAAGAGAAGTTTCAAAACTTGTTGGCGTTGATATTAAATACGATGAAAAAACAAAAACTGTAGAATTACTTACAAAAAAAGTTGCCGAAAATGTACCATTAAAATGTGACAATCCAAGTTGTGGATGTAAGCATAATACAATGGACGAATTTAATAATTGCCCATGCTGTGGTCATAAAAATAATACGTCTAATGATTCAGCAAAATCTTCTTCAGGACACTCTTGTTCTTGTGGTAAGAAAATGAAAGATTCAAATTCATCAATGATGCATGAATCTGTAAATAATGATGGAGATGTTTACAATTGCGGATGTAGTTGTCATCATAAAACACTAGAAGAATGTAAAGCTTGCCCGTGCTGTAAGGGAAAAGACATTTATAAAAATGGAAATTTATTTGAAAAAGCAGATGGTACAAAAGTAGAAGATACAACAACTCCCCAAAAAGAAGAACCAAAAGTTGAACCAAAAAAAGATATTTACAACTGTGGATGTGGTTGCCATCATAAAACACCAGAAGAATGTAAGGCTTGCCCATGCTGTAAGGGAAAAGATATTTATAAAAATGGAAATTTATTTGAAAAAGCAGCATAAGTTTTTAATTTAATATGAAAGTATAAGGACTTCCTTGAGAGGTCCTTATTTTTTGGGAAATTATATACGAGCGAAATTAACTATTGTATTTTGGTGGAGAAAAAAATTATAATAATTATTATCAATATTTTGAAAAAATAATTTTTTACATATAATATTATATTTATGTTGTTGGAGGTAGTGATGAAAAAGTTATTAAAAATTTTACTTATTTTTATTTTGACTTTTTCTATTTCCTGTTCAGTTTTTGGACAAGAAAATGGAGTTCAAGTTGAAAAATTAGTTAAAAATGTAATTTTAGATGGTAAGGAAGTTATTTTACCCTTATATATAATAAATGGAAATACTTATTTTAAGATTGATGGGGCTTTAAAACAGGTTGGAATTGATATAAGTTTTAATGAGAAAACAAATACAATAGAATTTTTGGGGCATAAATTGTCAGTGGCAGGAGAAAAGTCTGATGATAAAAATTCTGACAATCCTAGTGAAGAAAATTATAGACAGCCAGAAGAAGATGAGTTTGTAAACTGTGGTTGCTCTTGCAAGCATCATTCAATGGAAGAATACAACTCTTGTCCATGTTGCAAGGGGAAAACACCCCTGTATCATAAAGAAGAAAGTAAATCAGAATCTTCAAAGGAAGAAAAAAATATAGAAACAAATGAAGATGAGTTTGTAAACTGCGGTTGCTCTTGCAAGCATCATTCAATGGAAGAATACAATTCTTGTCCATGTTGCAAGGGGAAAAAAGCTAAAACTCATAAGGAAGAATACAAAAAAGATTGTCCATCTTGTTGCCATAAATCAATGGGAGAATCCGATATCTGTCCTTATTGTCAAGCAAAAGAAGCTAGGGCTTACAAAAATTCAAATTCTTGTAAGAAGGCTAATAAAGAATCTTCAAAAGAAATTAATCTTAAAAATGGAGAATATATAAACTGCGGTTGCTCTTGCAAGCATCATTCTATGGAAGAATATAATTCTTGCCCATGCTGCAAGGGAAAAACTCCTCAAATTCATAAAGAAGAAAAAGAAAAAAATCCTAAAAATAAAAAAACTTATAATTGTGGTTGCTCATGCAAACATGAGAGCATGGAAGAATATAATTCCTGTCCATGTTGCAAGGGAAAAACTCCTCAAGTTTCTTGTGACAAATCAGCCAAGAAAGAATTTAAAAAGGCAAAAAATAATAATTCATCAAATGCTTCTATGTCAGATATGGATAAATTAGAACCAGATGGAGGTATGGATTGTTGTTGCTCTTGCAAATGTCACTCAGGTCAAGAATCTAATGAGTGTCAATGTTGCAAAGATAAAGATTTACATGAATCTAAGAATGGTAAAGATACACAAGAAGCAAATAATGAGGAAAATGTAGAAGTAAAATCAAGTGATAAGCTTACAGATAAAGATTTGAAACTCAAAGATGGAGAATATATAGATTGCGGTTGTGGATGTAAACATCATTCTATGAAAGAATTTAACGAATGTCCATGCTGCTGTGGAAAAGATGTTCACATTCATAGACTTAGTAAATCTGAACAGATCTTTGATAAAATTCTTGATTTCAGCCAATATGCAGTTATAGTTTTAGTCTTATTATCTTTAATATGGTTTATTTACAAAGTTATTTATGATTCATTAAAGAAAAATAAATCAAAAAAATAGTTTAAACATTCATATTTAATTAATAAAAATCCTAAGTTTATTATTTACTTAGGGTTTTGTTTTTTAAAGGCTTTATAATTCCTTTAATGTATAATATAATTAAAGTAAATATTTTTAGGAGTATTAATGAAAATTTATTTTACAAGACATGGAGAAACCGAGTGGAATAAAATTGATAAAATTCAAGGTCAAATGGATTCTCCTTTAAATGAAAATGGAATAAATATGGCAAAAAAATTGAGAGAAAAAGCAAGAAATATTAATTTTTCTCACATATATTCTTCAGATTTAAACAGAGCATTAGATACTTGTAAAATTATTTGCCCAAATAAAAAAATAATTACAAGTCCTCTTTTAAGAGAAATTGATGTTGGATATTGGTCAGCAAAGCAGTTTAATGATATAAAAAAAACAGATCCTTATCTCTATAACTTATATTTTACCAAACCTGAAAAATATAATCGTATAGATGGAGAAAGTTTTTATGAGCTTATAGATAGAGTTAAGAGATTTTTTGAACTTTATGTTTATAATTCAGAAGATGAAAATATATTAATAGTGAGCCATGGAATCACGATTATCGCCATGTTTACAATAATGGAAAATATTGAAATTAAAAATTTTTGGCAAAATAGGGTCAGAAGAAATGCTGAATTTAATATAGCAGAATATAAAGATTCTAAATTTGCTATTTTGAAGAAGGCTCCTTTAAATCTAGTAAATAATATATAGGAGGAAAAAATGCAAGCAATAGAAAAATTTGAATTTAATGAAAGTTCTAATGTTAAAAATGTTATCGCCGTAGTCAGTGGTAAGGGCGGTGTCGGAAAAACTTTTACCACTTCTGTTCTTGCATCTCATCTAAGAAGGCAAGGCTATAAAGTTGGAGTTTTAGATGCTGATATTACCGGTCCATCAATTCCAAAGGGTTTTGGTATTGATGAACTTGCAAGGTCTAACGGTAGAGAAATTCTTCCACTTGTCAGTAAAACTGGAATTGAAATTATTTCTGTAAATTCAATACTTGAAAATAAAACAACACCAGTTTTGTGGAGAGCACCGATAATAAATAATGCAATAAATCAGTTTTTCTCTCAAGTACGTTGGGGAAATTTAGACTATCTTTTAATTGATATGCCACCGGGAACTGGAGATGTTTCACTTACAGTATTTCAATCTATGCCTTTAAGCGGTGTAATTATTGTTTCTACACCTTCAGATTTAGTAACAATGATTGTAGAAAAAGCTGTAACAATGGCAAAAATGATGTCAATTAAAATTTTAGGTTTTATTGAAAATATGTCTACTTTTAAATGCCCAAACTGCGGGGAGGTTCATGAAATTTTTGGTCCAAGTCACATTGAAGAAATAGCTAAGAGGGAAAATGTCAAGAACATCTGTAAATTACCTATAGATGAAACTTTTTCCCAATATGTCGACAAGGGAAATGTGGAATTTTTAGAAATTCCCCAAGTGGATAAATTTATAGAGGATTTAAAAAATGGACTATGATTTAATAATTATTGGAGCAGGGGCTGCAGGTTTATCCGCAGCTATATATGCAGGAAGGTCACTTTTAAATACACTAATAATTGAAAAAGCTGCCTATGGAGGTAGAATTAATGATACTGCATCAGTAATTAATTATCCAGGCTTTACAAATATTTCAGGTAGGGATATAGTAAAAGAATTTAGAAAACATGCTTCAGTTTATGAAACAAATAAATTTTCTTATGGAACTGTTGAAAAGCTTATTAAAGGCAAAGACTCCATAAAAGTTGTGACTAAAAGAAAAAGAGAATTTACTGCTAAGGCTGTGATTATAGCAAGCGGTACTTTTTCTAAAGTAATAAATGCTAAGGGAGAAATGGAATATACAGGTCGGGGAGTATCCTATTGTTCAACGTGTGATGCAGATAACTTTTTAAATAAAGACATTCATATTTTAGGTTCTGGAGATTTAGCTTTAGATGAAGCCGATTATTTATCTAACTTTTGTAATTCTATAACCATGATTATTATCCATGATGAAAATATTTTTGACGGAAATGCCCAAGCATTTGAAAAAATTAAGAGAAACCCAAAGATAAAATTTATTTGGAATCATAAGATAAGTGAGATTATAGGAAATGAAAAATGTGTTAAACAATTAGAACTTGAAAATTTAAAAACAGGACAAAAAAATGTTGTTGCTTCTGATGGAATTTTTATTTTTGCAGGAATGAGCCCTAACAGTAATTTTGTTGAGGGATTTTTAGAACTTGATAAAGATGGTTTTATTAAAACTGATAAGTACATGAATACAAGTGTTTCTGGAGTTTTTGCTGCTGGAGATATAAGAGATAAAGTTTTAAGACAGATTGTAACTGCTGCAAGTGATGGAGCAATCGCAAGTGTATTTGCTGAAAGATATATCAGAAACAGAGGCTTATAATGAGAATTTATCCTAGAGGAACAGTCCTATATAATAAAGATAAGGCATACAACGGAATTAATTTAATTTCTGCTGCAAAAGATGGCGTTTTACTTATTTCCATGTGTGGTGATGAGCTTGCCAGATATAATTTGAATCCTATGCCTGCAAAAATGTTATCAAACGGTAACATTATTTCTCCGACGGAATTTAGAACGTCAGATTTTGGAGTTAGTGACGGAATCAGTTTAGTTGAGATTAATAAAGAAGGAAAAATATTATGGGAGTTTTCAAGAAATAAATTCATCAAGGATAGGGGATATAAGGAAAAATGGATGGCAAGGGTTCACAGTGATTTTCAAAGACAAGGTCATGCCCTTGATTACTGCCATTCATATAAAGAATTTCAAACAAACAAGACACTTATGCTCACCCATGATAGCGTCCATGTTAGCTCTATTTCTGATAAAGATCTTTTAGATGATGTTATCTTAGAAGTTGATGATTGTGGTAATATTTTGTGGAAATTTTCTTTCTCCGAACATTTTGATGAACTAAATTTTTCAGAAGAAGCAAAGAATGTCATCTACAGAAATCCTAATTTAAGAATTACAGAAAATCCAATTGGAAATTATTTAGACCTCACTTCCATTTCTTATTTAGGTGCTAATAAATGGTACGATATGGGTGATTCTAGATTTCATCCTGATAATATTTTATTTACTGCAAGAGCAGCAAACATCATTGGAATTATAGACAGAAAAAAGAATAAAATTGTTTATACTTTAGGACCAGGACTTGACAAATACAGTAAATTCTCCCCAATAATTGGTTCAGCCTTTGCAACATTAATTCCAAAAGGTCTTGAAGGAGAGGGCAATTTATTAATTTATGACAATGGAGGTCCATGCGGTTATGGACCGGCAACAATTTTTGCACCTAAAGGACTTTTCCCCTTTGTAAGGGGATACACAAGAATTTTGGAATTAAATCCCCTAACCTTAGATATTAATTGGATGGTAGACCCTAGAGATTTTGGTTTTTCAATTCCTTTAAGAGGTTACAAATTTTATTCTCCCTATGGAGGAAATTTGGAAAGACTTCCTAATGGAAATACTTTGATAACTTTGACAACAGAGGGTATGGCTTTAGAAGTTACAAGAGAAAAAGAACTTGTATGGTTATGGACATCTCCTTACAGAATGGATACGGAAAATATGTTAAACAATTCTTTAGTGTATAGAGTTTACAGATATCCATATAATTATTGGGGTATAGATGATTATCCGGAAAGAGAAATTAAGGAGATTAATCAATCATATTTCAAGCTTCCAGGAGCAGGAGAATTTTCAACTGCAAAGCCAATAAATGTTGAAGGAGCAGAATTAAATAAGGATATCGACCCCTTATCTCAGGAATCTGAATCTTTGAAAGAACTTAGGGTTTCAAAAGAAATCTACAGCAGAAATCACCACAGGATTAAGACTATTTCTTCCTATGATTTTTACGAAAAAACAAAAAACTTAACAGGAATTGTAATATTCGGTGCAATTAGATGTACACATTGTGGACCACTTATTGAACTTATGACTGATTTATTAGATGAAGAGTTTCCAAAAATTTCCTGCTATTACTTAGATATAGATGCTAATAATAGTATTGCAAGAAATTTAGAAATAACTTCAATTCCCTTAGTTAATTTTTACAAAAATGGAGAATTGGTATATTATTTTAAGGGAGAAAATACCTATGATAATATAGCTGATGTAATAGATAAATATTTAATATAAGAAAAAAGCTGACTTCTTTTTAGAAATCAGCTTTTTAAAATTTATTTATCTATTTTGCTTTATTTTCGTTTACTTTTTCTTCGATTTTTTCTTTAGCGTCGCCAGTTTTTTCAGCTACCTTGTCTTTAAGTTCTTTTGCATCTTCTTTTAATTCTTCAGTTTTTTCTTCTATTTTTTCTTTAACTTCTTCTTTTTTAGATTCTTGAGATGTTAAGATAACTTCTTTAGTTTCAGCTTTCCATTCTACTTTGTATCCTAGAATTTCTTCACAGATAACTCTTAGTGGAAGATATGAGAAGTTATCAGCAATAAATGGAGCTGCTTCTAATTTTTGTGCTTTTCCATTAACTACCATATCAGTTGAGCCAATTGTAAGAGTCATAACTTTTTCGCCTTTTGTAATGGTGAAAGCTCTGTCTTTTGCGTTCCATTCAATTTTAGCTCCACTTGATTCAACAAGTTTACGTACAGGAATGAAAGTTCTGTTTGCTTTGATAATTGCAGGATTTTCAAGTTCTAATTCTTTTCCATTAACAGTAACTTTTACAGTTTCTTTGGCATCTTTCTTAGCTTCTTTAGCTTCTTCTTTTAGGTCTTTCTTAGCTTCTTTAGCTTCTTCTTTTAGATCTTTTTTAGCTTCTTTAGCTTCCTCTTTTAGATCTTTTTTAGCTTCTTTAGCTTCTTCTTTTAGGTCTTTCTTAGCTTCTTTGATATCCTCTTTAGCTTCTTTTGTGTCTTTTTTAATTTCTTGTTCAGTAGCTTTTATTGTATCTTTAAGAGTAGATGCAGGATTTTCTGCAAAAGCAGATACTGGACTGATTAGCATAGCACTAATTGCTGTTAAAGTAATAACTTTTCTTAATTTCATATTAAACCTCCGCATTTAATAAATATTATTTATAATAACAGTATTTAACACTTTTGTCAATTATCGCAAAGTCTTTTTCCAGTAAAGATTCTTAAATCCTGAAACTTTTAATTTTGAATTTATTAAAAATTTATTTGCAACGAGACTTGCCATGAATCTATCGGCTTTATAATTGTCTGTATAACAATAAGAGTTTTCATAGTCTATTTTTATATTTAATTCATCTAAGTATTTATTTATGTTTAATACCTTTTGATGTCCTGAATTATTTTTTGATTTTACTTGGAAATTTTCATCTAATTCAGTAGCTATAATATAATCAAAAGACAGGATTTCTTTGAAGTATTTCATATAATTTAGGGGTGAGGCTGATACTAAGAATTTAAGGTAATCATCACCGAATTTTTCAAGTTCTTTTATGCCATCCCTATAAAAATATTTAGGATTCAATATATTATTGGCAAAAAATTTTAAATCTTCCTCTGATAAAAATTTTAAGAGGGATACCATGGAAGTTTTTATATGTGAAAAATTAAAGGTAAATATGTATTTTATTATTCCGATTAACAGTTGTACAAATAAGTAAATTATAAGATAAGGTTGTTTTTTTATAGCAAACTTCCATAAAATTGTTATTGATTGACAGTCAACTAAAGTGTCATCAAAATCAAAAAATGCAATTTTTCTTGTCATTTTATCACCTCTAGTCGATTATAACAAAAATGATTACTTTAAAAAAGTACAGAAATCATATATAATCTTAGTGGTGATAGAATGCGAGCAATAGTTCATGTTGATTTAGATGCTTTTTATGCCTCTTGTGAAGAACTCGATAATATTTCTTTAAGAGGTAAGGCTCTTGCAGTTGCAGGAAAAAGTGATAGGGCTATAATTACGACTGCAAATTACAAGGCAAGAGAATATGGAATACATTCAGCTATGCCTGTTTTTATTGCTAAGAATTTGTGTGAAAATTTAATAATTGTTCCCATGAGAAGAAAGAGATATTTGGAAAAATCTAAAGAAGTTTTTGATCTTCTTAGCACTTATACAGATATCATTGAGAAAGTTTCTATTGATGAATCTTATCTTGATTTGACTGATATAAATCCTGATTATAAATTCTTAAAAAAAATGCAGGATAATATTCTAAAAAAGACTGGTTTGAGCGTTTCTATTGGCATGTCTACCAATAAATTTTTGGCAAAACTCGCATCAGATTGGAACAAGCCAAGGGGAATCAAAATTATTACTAAGGATGAAGTTCCTGATATTTTAATGGATCTTGATATTAGAAAGATTCATGGTATTGGTAAAAAATCTGAAGACAAGCTGAGAAATTTAGGGATAGATAAGGTTTGTGACCTATATAATCTAGAAGAGGATTTTTTGATAAATTTATTTGGAAAATCTGGGGAAGATATCTATAAGAGAATTAGAGGTATTGATGATAGAGAGGTTCAAACAAAAATTAAAAGAAAAAGTCTGGGAACAGAAAATACATTCTTTCCAACAGATAATAGGAGAGTTTTAGAAAATTATATAAATATTTTTTCAGTTGAAGTATCCCAAGATTTGATTAAAAGAAATCTCTTAGGATTTACTTTAACTATTAAACTAAAGAATGACAAATTTAAAATTAGAACTAAATCAAGAACTTATGAGTATGGTCTTTATAAAAAAGAAGACATACATAGAGAGGGACTAATTTTATTTAGAGAATTTTATAACGATGATAAGATTAGGCTTATTGGTCTAACAGTTTCAAATTTGTCTGATTTAAAGATACATCAACTCACATTTTTATAGGAGGAGAAATGGGAAAAGATGATTTAAGAAAAATGATTGATGAAGGAGATTTTACCAGCCACAATAATATCAGTTTTCATTCTTTTGACGGTGAGCAATTGATATTAAAAATGCTTCCTGATAGCAGACATATTTCAGATCTTAATATTTTACACGGTGGGGTGATTTATACTCTTGCCGATACTGCAACTGGAATTTTATGCAGAATTTTAGGGAAAAATTATGTTACTATAGATGCACACATGTCTTATATTTCTAATACTCCAAAGGGAATAGAAATTTTTGCAAGGGCAAGTTTTGTACATAAGGGAAATACTGTAAGTGTTTGTGAGGTCGAAGTTTATACTAAAGACAAACTTTTGACTAAGGGAACTTTTACTTACCATGTTTATAAAAAATAGTATTTAGGAGGAATTATGAGTTTAAAGGATAAAGTAAGGGCAATTCCAGATTACCCTAAAAAAGGAGTAATCTTTAGAGATGTAACAACTCTTTTAAAAGAAGGACAAGATTTTAAAGAAGCTATTGATAAAATGGCAGAAAAAATTGATTATGAAATTGATAAAGTTATAGGAATTGAAGCCAGGGGATTTATTGTAGGAGCGCCTCTAGCTTATAAATTGTCAAAGGGTTTTATACCTATTAGAAAACCGGGAAAGCTTCCCTGTGAAAAAATATCTGTTGAATATGATTTGGAATACGGAACAGATTCAATTGAAATGCATGTTGATGGAATAAAAAAAGGTGAAAAGGTAGTAATCGTTGATGATTTATTGGCGACAGGAGGAACAAGTCAAGCAGCCATAAAATTAGTAGAATCTTTAGGAGCAGAAGTTGCTGGTCTATTATTTTTAATGGAACTTGACGATATAAATGGCCGTCAAAAACTTAAAAACTACAGAGTCGATTCAATAATACACTATTAAAAAAGGGACTTTTAAAGTCCCTTTTATGTTCTAAATTCAAATTTTTCTTTACATCTTTTGCATCTTACAATAACTTTTCCCTTATTTCTTGGAATACGCATCTGTAAATTACAGTAGGGGCAAGCAGTATATTTATAGTCCTTTCTGTCCCTAAATCTTACAGCTAAAGAATTAAATTTTTTAGTGATAGGTTTAGTAAGTTCCAAAAATTTTTGATTTTCCCTATATCTTTTAGAAATATCTTTAGATAACATTCTGTAGTAAGAATAAATTAGAATTAATAAAACTCCAAAATTTAGAAAAGAATTTCTGTAAATATTTCCTAAAATTAAGAGTATCAACATAGGAATTAGCAAAAATTTGCCAAAGGAATCAACACCATATCGACCAGCCATGAATTTTCTAAATTTTTCTTTCATAATTAACCTTTCTATCAACCTATACTAAGGCTTTATTGTAACTTTTAATAAGCTCTGCAGCCTTATTTAATTTTTTTAATTCGCAAGCTTCCAAGGGAAGTTCAAAAATTTTTTCGATTCCATTTTTATTAATTAAACAGGGAGTGGAAATATATAAATCATCAAGACCATATTGACCATTCAACATTGCAGAAACATTTATCACTTTATTTTCATCATGAACAATTGCAGAAATAATGGCATTTATAGTATTAGCTATTCCATATTGAGTAGAAGATTTGCCTAAATAAATTTCCCATCCACGTTTTCTGACTTGATCTTCAAAATCATCTTCATTGAAATTAATAAATTGGTCTTTATATTTATTCTTATAATCATAAAAACTTAGACCAGCAATTTTAACTTGAGACCAAGGAATAAATTGACTCTCACCATGCTCACCCATAACAATAGCATTTATAGATTTTGCACTGATACCTGTGATTTTAGAAAGAAGACTATTAGCCCTTGAAGAATCTAGTGCAGTTCCAGCACCAATAACTCTAGAAGATTCAAAACCAGAAACTTTTTTCACAAGATAAGCCATAATATCACAAGGATTAGAAACAACAATAAAAATTCCTTTAAATCCGCTATCAACAATTCTTTTTGTATATTGACTCACAACTTTTTTGTTAGTCTTTAATTCATCTAATCTATCAGAAGTTTCAGGAATGCCACCAGAAGTTAAAACAATAATATCACACTCATAAAGACCCTCATAGTCACAAGAATATGACTTAACATCATTTGGATAATAAAACCTTGCGTCATTTATGTCCATAGCTTGAGAAATAGCCTTTTTTTCATTAATATCAACAAAATAAATCTCTTGACAAAGACCTTTCATAGCAGCAGTATAGGCAATAATTTCACCGGCAAAGCCAGCCCCAACAATACCTAATTTCATAATTTCCTCCCTAAATATATTGTTTGTTTCATTATAACATATGTAAATTAAGTTAATATATAGAGTAAGAAAAAAGGGCAAAAAAAAATTCGGAATAACCAAATAAAAATATGGTGCGGGAAAGAGGACTTGAACCCCCACTCCAATGGAACTAGATCCTAAGTCTAGCGCGTCTGCCAATTCCGCCATTCCCGCATGAAGTTTTACAACATAATTATTATAGCTAGTTTATGAAAAATTGTCAATACTTTTACAGAAATTTTATTTTAATTATTATTTAAAATATTTTTCTTAATTGTGATTTCTGCTTATAATCCTATACATTTATTAAAATTCATTGTTTTGTAATCATTTATACAATTATATTACAATTCTTAATTTCACGTTTACAATTCATATCTTTAAGCTATAATTAAATGGAAAGGTGGTCAAATGAAAAAGGCTTTAAAATTTATTTTAGGACTTATTCTTATTCTACTAATAGGTATTTATTTTTTTGGTGCTTATTTTTATAGGTCTTATTTTTTGCCAAAAACTATAGTAAATGGTAAGGATTTGTCTTTAACAAAAAAATCGGATTTATATGATAATTACAATGGTATTTGGAAAGATTATAAAATTAATATTATTTCTAGAGATGGTAAGGAAGATTTAGATGTATCCAAGTTTGACTATAAGGATGAACTTTTGCCAAATCAAGATATTAAACAACCATCTTTTTATTGGTTTTTACAAAGTCTATATAAGAAAGAATATGAGCTTAAGCATAGAGCTACTTACGATATTAGTAAATTTGACCAAAGTGTTGATGATTTGAAAATTGTTAAAAATCAAAATACACCACCTCAAGATGCCAAAATTGTTTATGAAAATAATAATTTTAAAATAGAAGATGAAGTTTTAGGTAATACTGTGGATGTTAGTAAATTAAAATCTTCTATTATGAAGCATTTAAAAGATGAAAATAAAGATGTCAATCTAGAAAAAGAAAATATTTATTATATGCCAAAAATCAAGTCGGATGATAAGGGACTTTTATCTCTTTTGAATGAGTATAAATCTCTTTTCAAACTAAAAATCATTTATAATTTTCAAGATAGAAAGGAAACTTTAACGGGACAAGATTTAATTAAATTATTTCACAGAACTGAAGATATGAAACTTGTTCCTGATGATGATAAGGTGAAAAGCTATATAAAATCTTTGGCATCTAAATATGATACATTCAAGGGAACCCGTGATTTTAACGCTACTGGTATTGGACTGGTTCGTGTTCAAGGTGGAATTTATGGATGGTCAACTGAAATAAAAAAGACTACAGAAGAGCTTATTAAGGCTTTAAATGAAAGGAAAGATAAGGAATTAACTCCTGTTTATAGGACTGTAGCAGTTAATAGGGCTGTTAATGATTTAGGAAATTCTTATATAGAAGTTGACCTTGCAAGGCAAAATGCTTGGTTATATAAAGATGGAAAACTGATTTTGGAAACTAAAATTGTTACAGGTAATCCTGGTGAAAATAATGCCACACCTACTGGAACTCATAAAATTTGGTCAAGAGAAAGGGATAGATTTTTGACAGGTGATAACTATCGCTCTCATGTAAATTATTGGTTGCCAATAACATGGACTGGTGTTGGACTTCATGATGCTTCTTGGAGGAGCTCTTTTGGAGGCAATATATATATGACAGGAGGAAGTCACGGATGTATCAATATTCCGCCTTCTGTAATGCCTAAACTTTTTGATAATACTTTTGTGGGAATGCCTGTTGTAATTTATGATTCACGCACACAAAAAATTTCATAAATAAAATAAATGTCCAATTTGATAAGTTTCATCTTGGGCATTTATTTTAGAAAGTTTTACATAATTTTTAAATTGAAAGTCTAATATTCTAATCACATAGTCTTATATTTTTTCTAAGAATTTTATCTTATGCTTTGTTTCATGTATTGAAAATTTATTAAAAGATGATATAATATAGATGTTGTTAATCTTCAGGGATTGGTGAAAGTCCTAACCGGTGGTAGAGTCCACGAGCCTTTTGGGGTTGAATTGGTGAAATTCCAATACCGACAGTAAAGTCTGGATGAAAGAAGATGTGTAATTGATATTACGCCCCGAAGAAGGGGCTTTTTTGATGCCCCAAATTAAGGAGGTATTTATGAATAGAGTTAATACAGGTACATTTTTATCTGCCCGTGCAATTTCAAGAGTTGCTATGTTATCAGTTATTGGATTTTTGTTAATGCTTATTGAGGTTCCGATTTTATTTATAGCACCAGAATTTATCAAAATGGATATTTCTGAGTTGCCAACTTTGCTTGGAGCTTTTACTATGGGTCCAATTTATGGAGTTTTGATCTGTGGATTAAAAAACATTTTGCATATTGTTATTAGAGGGACAACAACTGGAGGAGTTGGAGAATTGTCAAACTTTATAATTGGTTCAGTTTTTGCCTTTGTTTCTGCAAGTATTTATAGAAAAAATAAAACTTATAAAAGGGCAATCATTGGATTAACTTCTGGTGTATTGATTATGACAGCTCTTTCAATGGTTTCAAATTATTATGTAATATTTCCATTGTATGCAAAAATTATTCCAATGGAAGCAATTATTGGCATGGGAAGAGCTGTAAGTGAAAAAGTCACAGATCTTTGGTCTTTTATGGTATATTGCATACTTCCTTTTAATCTTTTAAAAGGATTAATTACATCGGCTCTTATGATGCTTGTTTATAAAAAATTAAGTCCTATATTCAAACTAGGATAAGATAAGATTATTATTTAGTCAGTATTTTGTTATTAAAAATACTGACTTTTTTATGTTTTGAAATAAAAAAAGACCCAAAAGGGTCTTTTGAAAAAATTATTATTCTTCTTCAGATTCTTTTTGTTCAGTTTCTGCAACTGTAGGAACTTCACCAGCTACTTCAGTTTCTTCTTCTTCAGATTCTTCTCTTGGTGCAGATAATGTTGCAACAACTTCATCAGCATCAAGTGCTACTTCTATATTTTCATCTTTTGAAATATCAAGGTCTGCTACTGTAATTGTATCACCAATTTGCATATCAGTAACTTCTACATCAGCAGTTGATGGTAAATATTTTGGTAGGCAGCTAACTTCAACTTCATTTATAACTTGAATTAAGTTAGAAGGTTGAACTTTGATTTCATCTCTACCAATTAATACTACTGGTACAACAACTGTAATTGGATGATTCATATCAATTTCATATAAGTCGAAGTGAAGCATATTATTTTTGAATGGGTGCATTTGAACTTCTTTAAAAAGTACAGAAGTTTTTTGACCATCAATTTCAACTTCAATGATTACAGAAGTACCAACTTCTTGAAATAATTTTAAAATTACATTTTCATGGCCACTAACATTTAAAGGTTCTCTGTCTTTACCATATATTACTCCTGGTACTATACCTTCTGCTCTTAACTTATCAACTTGGTTTTTACCGTGTTCTTTTCTAGAACTTAACTTTAATAATTCCATAAATACCTCCTACTTTATAATCCCTGAGCCAAGGCAAATTTCGTCATTATAGAATACGGCAACTTGACCGGGAGTAACCCCTTTTAGGGGATTTTTTAATTTTACAAAATATTTTCCCTCGTTTTCTTCGAGCAAAGCTTCTTCATCTTTTGCTCTGTATCTAATTTTTACAGTCATTTTAAGAGGGAAATGTGGTTTTCCACTAATCCAAAACAAATCTTCTACTTGAAAAACTTTTTTATACAGGGCAGGATTTTTTTCTCCTTGAGCCACTATCAAAAGATTATTTTTCAAATCCTTGTCTGCTACAAAAAAAGGTTCTCCATTTCCTTTACCGCCTATTCCCATTCCTCGTCTTTGACCGATGGTATAGTGAATAAGTCCTGAATGTTCTCCCAAAACATTTCCTTGGGTATCGACAATTTTGCCGGGTTTTGTAAATAAAAATTGGTCCAAAAACTTATTAAAATCTCTTTCGCCAATAAAACAAATTCCTGTAGAATCCTTTTTTAGAGCTGTTGACAGACCATAATCTTTGGCAATCTTTCTTACCTGATCTTTTTGAAGCTCACCAATAGGAAAGAGAGTTTTCTTTAAGGCATCTTCTGTAACTCTTGATAAAAAATAAGATTGGTCCTTATTATTATCTAAACCTCTACAAAGGTAAGTTTTTCCATCAATATTTTTTGTACGGGCATAGTGACCCATTGCAATATAGTCGCAATCAAAATTCAAAGCATAATTTAAAAATGCCTTAAATTTAATTTCTGTATTGCACATCACATCAGGATTAGGAGTTCGACCTTTCTTATATTCATTAAGAAAATATGAAAAAACTTGGTTTCTATACTCTTCTTCAAAATTTACAGTAAAATATTTTATGCCTAATTGGGATGCGACTTTTACAACATCCATATAGTCTTCTGTAGCAGTACAAATCCCATCATCAGCCCAATTCCTCATAAATACGCCAATCACATCATAGCCTTGGTTTTTTAAAAGGATAGCAGCAACTGAAGAATCAACACCACCACTCATACCTAGAACCACTTTTTTATTTTTCATAATCTCCTCCAAGTACAATAATTTATTATACCTTAGAAAGGCTAAAAAATCTAGTATTTATGTAGATAAATTCAAAATTTATAATTTTACTTTAAAAATTTTATATTTTTAAATATTTTATAAAATATAATCATAATTCTTTTTATTCTAGTGACAAATTTTTTATTAAATGGGTAAATATTTTCTAACATATATAAAATTATATATAATAGAAAAAGCTAATTGATAATAAATACTCATTACATCTCAAAAAAGCAACAGATTAAATAGCAGTTGATTATCAATTAGAAAAATGATAATATAAATATATTAATATTAGGGGGTTTCATTATGAAAAAGAAATTAATTAATTTAGCTGTAGGTGTAGCTTTAGGTTTAGTTGGTGACAAATTTTTATCATCTAAAAGCGCAAAAAATTTAGCTGTTAGTGCTGTAGCCGGGGGTCTAAAAGTTAAAGAAAACCTTGATAAGAGCCTTGAAAATATTCGTGAAAATGCTAATGATATTTTAGCTGAAGCAAAAGTAAAAAAAGAAGAAGATGACAAGAAAGAAAGAGAAAAGGAAGAAGCTTTAAATATTGAAAATTTAGCTAATATGGCTGAAGAAAAAAAGGATGAACCAAAAGAAGATTTAGAGGACTAAAATGAAAGCGAAAATTGCTCACAGGATTAGGGGTCGATGTCGTTTTGCGACTCCTTATTCTTTCAATCAAAAAGAGTATGGAGCTTTAAAATGCGAACTTGAAAGTTTTGATGGCGTAATTTCTGTGGATATCAATTCACTCAACGGCTCAATTGTTGTGGAATATAAGGAAGAAATTTTGCCAAATATCTGCAAATATATTTTAGATTTAGATTTAAAAGCTATAAATGATTCGGATATTTGTCCAACTATGATTGAAAATCAGGGGGGAATCTTTGAAATTGTTCGTGATGCTTTTTATAAACGTTTTGCTTTCAAGCTATTTCTTCCCCTACCAGTTAGAAATGTCATGACTTTAATAAGGTCATTTAAGTATATAAAAAGTGGTGTTAAATCCATCATCAAAGGAAATCTTAATGTTGATGTTCTTGATGCGAGTGCAATTTCAATTTCTCTTTTGACTAATGAATTTAAGGCTGCATCTTCAATAATGTTTTTACTTAATTTAGGGGAAAAACTTGAAGAATACACCTTAAAAAAATCTAAAGATGACCTTGCTAAATCTTTGGAATTAAATATTGATAAAGTTTTTGTTATAGATGGAGATAAAAGAGTTCTAAAGTCTTTAAGGGATGTCAATGTTTCGGATGTTGTTGATTGTAAGATGGGTTCAACTATTCCAGTAGATGGTATTGTAATTGGTGGTGAAGGTTTTGTTAATCAATCTTCATTTACTGGAGAATCTATGCCAGTTCATAAAACTTATGGCAAAACTGTTTTTGCTGGTACAGTTCTTGAAGAGGGAAATCTTTATATCAAAACTACTAAAAAACATAACGAGTCAAGAATAAATAATATTATAGCCTTGATAGAAGATAGTGAAAGAAATAAATCTTTATCACAGAGAAAGGCTGAAACAAGGGCTGATTCTCTTGTTAAATATTCTTTTATAGGAGCGGCGCTTGCTTATATTTTTACAGGTAGCTTAATAAAAGCCAAGGCATTTTTGATGGTAGATTTTTCTTGTGCATTAAAATTAACAATTCCTATAGCTGTTATGAAAGCTATGAGTCAAGCTACAGAAAACGGAACTTTGGTTAAGGGTGGCAGATATATGGAAAGTCTTGCCCATGCTCATACGATTGTTTTTGACAAAACAGGAACTTTGACAAAATCTCAACCTTGTGTTGAAAAAATTATAACATTTGATAATTATGATGAAAATGAATGTTTAAGAATAGCTGCGTGCCTTGAGGAACACTTCCCACATTCAATAGCTAATGCTGTTGTTGAAGAGACTAAAAAAAGAGGTCTTGTTCACGATGAAATGCATACGGAACCAAAATATATTGTTGCTCACGGTATAGCTTCAACTATTAATGGTCAAAAAGCCCTGATAGGTTCTCATCATTTTATTTTTGAAGATGAAAAAGTACCAATAACAGATGAAAAAGAAAAGATTATTGATGATTTAAAAGAAAATCATTCCCTTTTATTCTTGTCTATTGGCAATTCATTGATAGGTGTTATTTGTATTTCAGATCCTATAAGAGAAGATGCTAAATTAACTATTAAAAAACTAAGGGGATTAGGTTATAAAAAAATTGTTATGCTTACAGGTGATGCAGAAAATGCAGCTCGTAATGTAGCCGAAGAATTAGATTTAGATTATTACAAATCCCAAGTTTTGCCAGAAGACAAGGCAGATTTTGTTGAAAAAGAAAAAGCTAAGGGAAGAATTGTTGTGCTAATAGGGGATGGAATTAATGATTCTGTAGCCTTATCTAGTGCTGATGTTGGAATAAGTATGAAAAAAGGTGCAGATATTGCTAAAGAAATTTCAGATATTTCTATTGGTTCAGATGATTTAGAATCAATTGTTGATATAGTTAAAATTTCTAAGGGCTTGGAAAAAAGAATAGCTAAAGATTATAGGGAAATTATTTCTTTTAATTCTCTTTTAATAATTTTAGGGTTCTTCGGATTGATTTCAAATACAAGTTCAGCATTTTTGCACAATTCATCAACTGTTCTTAACGCTCTAAATAATATGAAAAGATATTAATAAATACTAAAAGATGAATTTGTTGTGTACCAATAAAACAGGGCACAATATTTGATTAATTAGTTGTAGTGGATGCTAACCTATACTTTATAGGTGGCATCCATTTTTTTGATTGAATTATTTCTTAGTTTTTTATTTTA